>NZ_JAHHUL010000002.1:300000-397946 GCF_019008365.1 Phosphitispora fastidiosa
TCCCCTGCGGGAAAACCGGTTACCAAGCCCTGCCCGGCAGCAGCGGCTATGCCGTCAGCGGCCCATGATGATACATTATCCCGGTCACTGAATGAAAGCTGTGCTCCTTCGGCTTCTAATTCCATAGCATTAGCAATAATCACAGCCAACTGTTCCCTTGTAATCATATCATCGGGTCCGAATCTGCCGTCTCCATAACCCTTAATCAGCCCAGCCTGGACGGCGGCAGTCACTTCGGCGGCATACCACTTGTTCGAGGGCACGTCTTTAAATTCTGCAAACTCAGATACATCCTGCTTCAGACCCAGTGTCCGTGCCATCAGGGCCACCAATTCCGCCCTGGTGATAGACCGTGCCGGCTCAAAATTCTTCTCACTGGTTCCATTTATAATACCGGCACCTGCGAGGGTTTCTATACTCCGGTAGGCCCAACTGTATGTGTCGGCAGTAACGTCTGCAAATTTTCTGGCAGCCTCTCTGCCAAAGACCGCAAAATCTGTAAAATGTTCCACTCTCACTGCCATTACCCCATTTTGGGCATCATAAACGGCAGGGATGGAGACCCATTGTTTCTTGTCTGTATCATACCAGGCCAGTGCCAGGTTCTCCGGTTTCACCTGAGGAGGTATAGCAACTCTGATTCGCAGTATGGCTGGAGTATCAAATACTGTTCCGTCAGGACCAAAACTGTAGACCGAAGAAACAGCCCTGAATCCGGTAGGAACAACCTTTTCCGCATCACCGGAAAGACTGTTTTCCTGAATAGTTAACTTAGTATTGCTGTCAAGCGCTCCGGAAGGTATCTCCAGGGCAATTTCGTTCAAACTGTCAGTAACAGTAACATCCTTGCTTGAAGATACCGTCTGGCTCAAATCAACAACATTCCCTGCCAGCCTGGTCTTTATTTCCTTTCTTTCACCCCAGGCCATCGTCCGGTCATTATCCAATACTATCACGGCAATAGCTGCCTGGCCCAGTGGTCCCAGTTCTTCACCGTCTTTCAGGCCTAAAGTTTCCTCTATTTTATCCAGAGTCTCTCTGGCATCATCGGAAAGTTCTGCATTATCCAAATCACTCTGAGTATTAGCCTTTGTTCCATCTTCAAGGGGGATGTCCTCCCATTCAGGACCTGTAGAATTCATACTGTCACTGTACCACCAAATGATGCGATCCCCTTCGTCCACAGAGGCGTAAGCAGCAGGGCCGGTACCGGGCCTGTCATTGACCTTGTACATCCAGCCGTTCATCCCGCTGTTAAGCTCGCCCTCGATGCTTTCAACCTTCCCGCCACTCTCAATAAAACCGAGATCATATTCCTTACCGGTTGCGTCAAGAGCCCCCAGGACGGTCAGTCCATATTCACTATCCTCATTTACAGTAACCTCGTCACGTCCCAGAATAGGTTTTTGGACTCCTTCCTTGCCTACAATGGCAATTTCAACTTCAAATTCTTCTTCAGGTGTAGTCCCGGGATTACTGCCGCCAGGGGTTGTGGGGTCATCATTATCCCCGGTATCATAAGCAACATTAACTGTGCTAAAATCAACCCAGCTAAAGCTGTCGTTGTATTCCAGCAGTGCTAGCAAAGCCGGCACTGTTGAACCGACATTGCCGGCATAACTTTCCTTATCCCCAAAGCTGCCGTCTGAATTCTGGCATTCCTGCAGCAAAAGGTGGTCTATAAGACTATTTCCATCTTGTATCCATTCCGGCCCGGCTGGATTTCCCCCTGCCGCCAATACTGCCAAAACAGCTTCCGCAGTATCGACAACCGGAATATCCCAGCCCGGGCTGCCATTGATTGCCCCGGTCTCAAGCTGCTTCGATTTCAGCCAGGTCAGGCCGTCCTGAACCGCCTGCCACGTGGCCGAAGCTTCAGTATTAGCCTCCGGAAAATGAGTCAACACATAAATTGCCTGAGCACTAGAGACTGTATCCACACCAAAGGAATGCATCCAACTGCCCTTGTCCGGGTCCACCTCTGTCTGGGCATCAATCAGCCAGTCTCTGGCCGCCGCCCTCTTTTCAGCAGCCAGCATATCCCATCCGTCTGCCAGGGTCAGCGCCAGGTAAGGCCACATTTCGTTATATATTTCCCCATCGGAGAAATTCCCGTCTTCCAACTGTTTGGTTGCAATCATCCCAACCAAACGGCTGCGTTGCAGGGCGGCATTTTCACCTGTCATCCCGCTCAGACTGACAAGTGCTTTAGCCGTGTCAATCACGGTATCCGCTTCCGTTACTCCCGCAGCTTTTGCAATTATCCTGTCCGCCAGGGTATCACCGCCCCTGCTCCATTGGCCGGAAGCTATATCCTGAGATGCAAGGCTTAGGGCAATAGAAGCCCTTTCGCCGCCATATTGTTCTAATAAGTAGGTATCGTTTTCGTCAGTCCCGTCATCTAAGTACTGGTCATTCAGGTATTTCAGCCCGTTTTCCACAGTACCCACGATATCCGCATTCTCCATGGCAATACACCCGTAAAGGACTGCGGCAGCACTGCCAATATTTTGGGAACTTCCAAAACTGCCGTCATCTTCATTGAAGGTTCCTGTCAGCAGATATGATACCGGATTCACCCGGGTTGCACCTGATGTTTTGGTCCAGTGATCACCTTCAGGGTCACAACCGGTCTCCCGCAGCATTACTATCAGTTCTGCGGTGTCAACTGCGGCATCATCCCAGACGTAAAACACACTGTCGTCATCCTGCTGAACTCTAATAAGATAATTTAAACCATTATAGACAGCTTCCTCGACAGTTGGGTTAGTATCGGCTTCAGGGAAATAACCTAGCGCACGTACTGCCTGAATACTTGACAAAACATCTTCATAATATGTGCCGAAAAAGCTTTCACCCCATGACCCGCCATATACTGCTTCAGTGGTACTCTGTTTGGATAATATGTATGTTACCGCGTCAGTTGTATTGATATCAGCAATTTTACCCGCTTCACCAAGGGCAATATATGCCCACATATCACTGTAGACACTGTCTTCAAAAGAGCCCTGCCCAGGTTCAGATATCTTCTGCCGCCCTGCCAGGATGCCTGAAAGCCGGTCAGTTCGTGAGGTGTCATCCCAGGCGTTAACTGCCAGCAATAACTGGGCAATTGTTTTGGTCTGAGAGTCTAACACCCATGCTGACTCAGAACCGGTATAGACTTCCCCGAGAGACTTCAGGGCAATCAGAGCCTCGGCAGTGGCGGCGGTACTGTCCCACTGCACCTTAACTGCTGCCGTATTAGCATCCTGAACACTTCTCAAGTATGCCAGCCCTCCCTGAATATCCGGGTACACCTGACTCTCATTGTCGTGAGCCCCGTCAAAGAAGCTGAGAGCTGTAAGAATCTGGGCCGTCAGGTCTGCTTCCTTGGGTTCCCAGCCACCCCAGGCAATGCCAATGGAATTGCCATAGTAATCATTGACTACAGTCTTGAAGCTGTTAATATAAGCCAGCGCACCTTCCTCATCAATACCGGAAAGGGTGCCAGTCCTGCCGAGAGCAGTCAGGACAACCGTATTATCGTAAATACTGCTGCCAAAGTAAACCTGTCCGGAAACCGTACCCGCCTTTCCCTTGATAGCGTCAGCCAAATCAGCAATAACTTCAGCCGATTCCGGAGCAGCGGCATAGAGGGCACTGAGTTCTTTGGCCAAATCTGCCGCACTGAGGTTCGCACTGTCGGCAGCAGCGGCGGTTGCAGAGCTAATAACTGTTTCCCCTAAAGACAGCCCGTCATATACCCAGTCACCCACTTCAGAGATGTCTTCACCTGCTGCAACAAGGGCTTCCACACAGCGATAATCAAAATCCCACCCCGCGGCCTCATAAGTCAGTTCCCCGTCTTGATAACCCAGAGCCTTGAAATAGTTAACGGCATTGGTTATGGCATCATTCACCCTGATGGCAGCCGCGGATTCAGGCTCAAGGTCGCCTCGTGTCACAGCCAGAGCCTGCAGAGCTGTTCTGGTCCCATACATATTGGCATATGGTCCAAAGCTGCCGTCATTGTTCTGGGTGGCTGTAATATAGGATATCAAATTAACATCATCACCTACCAAGTCGGTCAGATCTTGGATTTCGCGTTTTAGGCTCTTACCGTCTCTGATCCACTGCCCGCTTGTAAGGTCTTCTCCGGCAATTGTCAGTATGTAAGCCGTATACCC
Organism: Phosphitispora fastidiosa; assembly: GCF_019008365.1. Taxonomy (NCBI): domain Bacteria; kingdom Bacillati; phylum Bacillota; class Clostridia; order Eubacteriales; family Peptococcaceae; genus Phosphitispora; species Phosphitispora fastidiosa. The sequence continues at coordinate 304,170 of NZ_JAHHUL010000002.1, forward strand.
ATCAATACCTTCTCCAGATACAAACTTCCCATTGATAAATTCAACAGCTTTATCAGCTAACTCATCAGCGGAATAAGTAACAGTGCTTTCCTCGGCAGCAGCAGGTTCAGTTAAACCTACCGGAACAATACTGCCAAAAAGAAATATAAATATCAGCAAACCGATAAAACCTTTATTAAGCTTATGCTTTTTCATTCTGTCTCAACCCCTAAATAATTAGTATTCAACCAAAGTAATGTCCTCTGACAAACTAAAAAATCTCCCCAGAAATCTATGGAGAGATTAATATCAGGTATTCTCATACCCCACCCCCCCATCTGTCGTGGGTCCAGTGAACTTAGAACAAGCAGGTCTCCTGACTCAGGTTCACCACCCCTCTGCGCCTTCCCGGAAAATTTCCAGTGGCATTCTGCAGAGAGGCTCCCCTATACAGTGGCGGGACCGCGCCGGACTCACACCGGCTTCCCTTTTAAGCCCTCCTCCTGGTGGAGGCAGAGGCACTCATTCAATACATTTATTTGATTTTTGTGTGTTTAGCCTGTTCAGTGGCAGGAAAGAACGAAACTCCCTACCCATGGCAGAGAGTTATATGTCAGGCATACCGAAAATCCAACCCTCCCATCCGTCGTGGGTCAGTGATCTCAGAACAAGCAGGTCTCCTGACTCAGGTTCACCGCCCCTCTGCGCCTTCCCGGAAAATTTCCAGTGGCATTCTGCAGAGAGACTCCCCCATACAGTGGCGGGACCGTGCCGGACTCACACCGGCTTCCCTTTTAAGCCCTCCTCCTGGTGGAGGCAAAGGCACTTATTCTGCTTATTTTGTAGTTTTTTTGTTATTCCGCTTTGATATAATTATTGTAGCATGACAAAGACTGCCATGTCCAGAAGATTTTGTATTTGATGTTTACTCAGTTTTCTCCAGGATAATTCTGTGGTTCACCAGGGCCATTTCCTTAATCCTTGCCCTTACCAGCTTTTGCTGCCCAAAAATGTTTTCCAACAGAATGCCATCTTCACGTGAAACAACTTTATCCACACTCTCCAGAAACAGCTCCTCAACACCGTCTTTTAAGATATACGCATTTGCCTCACACACCTGTACCCACCTCCAAAATCTTCTTAACTTCATGCACCGCAGCCTCAACCAAGTGCGGCAGCGGTTCTTCCCTAATCCTGACTATTTTCACACTGCTTCGGGTCAATGGAAGTAATATTTTCTGCGCACTGCTCCCGACTACAGCTTCAGCCATAGGTGCCGTAAATTCGCCAAGCATGGAATTTGGCATGATGATATTGATTGTACCCATTATCAGGTCCGCTTTTGGGGAGTTGTAAACAACCGCCGCTTCACCGCTGGCCCCTTCATTGGCCCCGGCCTTTATCATCTGGGCAGCAGCCAGGGCATTTGTCCCCAGGGCAATTATCTCTGTATCCTCAGGAAGGTCTTTTCTGAGCCTTTCGACAATAACCCTTCCGATTCCTCCCCCCTGTCCGTCGATTACCGCAATTTTCACTGACGGCCACCTACACGGCGGGATTTCCTGATATATATTTTTCCGACCCCATACATCACAGCAAAAGTAATTAGGGTACCGGCCACACCTGCAAGGCTGCCGGCAGTAGTCTCATTTTTCACTCCGGGCATAACATAATCAGGCATGGGGGATTTAACCACTTGTTTTCCTTCACTAAGGTGAAGGAACCCTTTATCTTCAGCTACCCGTTCCAGACCATCAGGACTTGTGGAAGCAAAGGGAGAGAGAAAAGCCGCAATAGCCAGGGACACTAAGAGAGCTAAAAAAACACCTTTTTTCATATATATCACCTCACGCCTTCTGTTTTTGAAAAACCAGCTCGGATTTAACCTGGGTAAGATAGGCCACCACAACTGATGTTATCAGACCTTCACCTACACCGATCAGCACATGCCAACCCAGCATGGCAGGGAGAGCAATATTTAGGGTAACATAGCCGGAAAACACAATCAGAAGGGTCCCAACCACCGATGCCGCAATTGTTGAACACCAGCCAGCCAAAAAAGTTGCTCCCAGCACTCTGATCCGATCAGTTGATTTCCCTGCAAAAAGCCGATACACCCACCAGCCTACCCAGGGCGCCACAATTCCCATCAGCAGAATATTTCCTCCCAGCGCTGTTAAGCCACCGTCCAGGAAAACCAGGCACTGGATTATCAGGACTGTTGTCATTATCAGGACAGCGCTCCACGGTCCCAGCAGTATTGCTGCCAAGGCCGCTCCCAAAAGGTGTCCCGAAGTCCCGCCGGCGATTGGAAAATTTACCATCTGGGCTGCAAAGATAAATGCAGCCATAACACTCATTTTGGGTATCTGCCGGTCATCAAAAACCTTTTTAGTCCTGGCCACAGCCACACCTACCAAAGGAGCGCTTACTGCCAGAGATGCAGCTATCATTTTTGTATCAAGGAAACCATCAGGAATATGCATGTAAGTCACCTCCACAAAATTAAAAAACCACAAACACGGGATTGCTTCAGCAAACCTCCCGACCTTCGTGGCCTGATTGATAACTTATTATGTTTAAAATAAAACGCTGATATCTTATAATGTTTCTTTTGAACATCTTAAAATAATCATTTTAACATCTTACCATTAAACACAGTAACATGCATTCTGCATGCACGGACGACTTCTGCCGCCGGTAACTATATTATACTAAATTTATGTTTCTATAGCAATATGTATAATTCCTGCCGCATTCAGAAATTACCTCAAAAAAAAGTGGTAGAATACAGCTATTCTACCGGATTAGAGAATGGGTTTAACAATAACCTTCCTTAAGGAAGGAGATTGACTTAGCATTTTACCTGCACTAAAATTAAAATCCCCGCCACAGCGAGGATCGGTACTTTTTTGGTATAGTTTTAACATACCGTACCTTTCCTCGAAGGTCTCAGTGTCGTAATACAGGCAGGTCTCCTGACTCGTGAATTATCGTGGCTTGTACCTTCCCCGTTCCCGAAAAAACGAGTGGCATTTCACAAGACACTAATCACTTACAGTGGCGGGACCGCTCAGGACTTGCACCTGATTCCCTATTATCCCTGGTGGGCACCTGTATCAGCTATTGAATTTTTCACTTGTTAATTTTATCACATTCGATATACTCTGTCTACAGGATTTTATTAGGTTATGAAAATAGTCTGATTCCGCCTTATCAGCTAACCCCACCCATTTGGGCTACCAAATCTGCCACTTTTTCCTCACTTGCCAGAGAAAATGTGGCCATTTTTATAAATAAATCCCGGACAAAATCGTGGTGGACTTCCATGGCCATTGTTGTATAACAGGCAGCCGCATATGCGGAGTCTTTTTTATAATCATAAAGCATGTCCAGGTCTGTAAGTTCCCCCTGCCCAACCTCATACCTGTCTGTCATCTCATTTCTCCTTTCCGTTTACCCATAATTATTTTATACCAGCTTTGCCAGGCACTGTTTCAGGTCTTTTAATCCCGAGTGTAAAGCGTTTTCCTGCCCCTGAAAATACTTCTTTACTTTTATGTTATGTGCCTTTTCCTGGTACAGCTTTACCTTTCTGATTTCGAGTTCAACAGTCACAATTGCCTTACTGAGATAACCTTCATCCATGATGTTTTTCTTCATGTCCCTGTCAAGTAACAGACTCATTCGTTTCCCACCTTTTCGAATTTGGTTCCCCTACCCTAGCTACAGTTAGTATACTTAAAAATTCATTTGAATATCCGGAAAAAAGAGGTTAACCGTCTGCTCCGGCGTGGACGAGGTTTGAGGCAGATTCCCAACAATCACCTTCTCACTCCTCCCCCCATATAATAATATACTATTTACTCAATAATTAGGAAAACAGGGGGTTTTTTTATGCAATATTTTTACGGTGATAAGACTCCACTAAGGATACTAGATGAAATAGAGTTTTGGAAGCATCAGGAAAGTGAGCATACTGTAGTAATCCGCCAAATTGTCGAAAACCTGGAAAGTAATTTTGTGGAACAATTAAAAGATTGGGAACTAGCCCTTGCTCAAGCGGAAGGAGTTGCAGTCCGTTACACTGAAGCAGTTATCAGATCGAAGGGAATATTCAGCCCTGTTTTGTTGGAAAATATTAAACAGTTTACAATGTATGCAATCAATCAAAGCTTAAACTTTGTGGCTTTTTTAAATCAACTTACCGCGGAAAGCGAAGCAGTAAGGAATAACGAAATAGCGGTAGTAGTAATCAATCATATCCGTCGCGAATCTGAATATTTAATCGGAATCATTACGGCAACTTTGTAATTTTATATTTTCACTAATAATTTCTACATAACTATTGTCTTTAAACAAGCTTGGTAAAGTTATTAAAATCTCATTTTCCTTATCTATTGTATCATATTTGAGTTTTTCTACTCCTGAGGCATTGGTAATTACAGTATACCGCCCTATAGATAATATCTTATTCGTATCAGTCTTTATCATATACCCACTGTCTACAGCGGAATTACCTTGTCCATTTTTTTGCATATTTTCCATTTCAACCTTAAACTCTTCATATAACTTTTTATTTTCAGCAAGATATTTTTCATTTAAACTGTTTTCGAGGGCTTTATTTTCTAAACCATGTATTGAAGGCACTTTTATATCTGCATTGAATCGATCCTCGTTTACAGTATATTCTCTAAAAGTCAGCACCCTTACAATCCCACCTATGACCGGCACTTTTGTTAGTGCTGCTGCAAAGACTGGGCTGCTATTGACCCCTGCTGTAAGCAAGACAACGAAAATAGCTGCTGAAGCTACTGCTACACCAGTTTTTTTAATAAAATCCAATCCTTGTGGAATGGGGATCCGTAAGTACTCCTTTTTGAGTTGATTCAATCTTCTATATTGCATACTAAACCTCCAACGACTGGTATGCCATAGTTTACGGAAACCGGTGCTTTCGGCAGCGTTACAGCAAAAGGTATTCCGCCGGTCATGGTTGATCACATCTATAAATCACAAAAATATTTACTGATTAGGACGATTAAAATTGAAAATAGTTTTACAAAATTTACATATTCACACGTGCGTCATAACTTTTCCATACTTTATAGCAAAATGAAAAGAGCCAGGAATCACGTAACCGCTTGGCTACATCACTGGCACTGTACAAAACGTTTGTAATGATTACCCGCTCTTCTCTGATATGGAAGAATACAGAAAAGTTATCTACACGTATCAAGAGTTTCGATTGCGTCAGCTATCCTGTTATACTGTCCCATGGCCGCTTCCCGTGCCTGTAGTTGCTCTGCGATATAATTATAAATCTCCTCCATATCGGAAAATGCCTTATCCGTAATCTGAACTTTATACTGCTTCATGCATGCGTCTTCCGAAATCTCTTAAAGGCAGCAGATGCATCTTGTACATTACCTTTTTCGATATCGTTGTATCCTTCCTTTAACTTCGCATGAATTTCGTCCGTTGTCATCAAATCGGCGTTTACGGAAACCGGTGCTTTCGGCAGCGTTACAGCAAAAGGTATTCCGCCGGTCATAGAAATTTGCTTCAGATAAATATCTATCGCTGTGGACATAGGTATGCCGAGTTGTGAAAGGACTTCCTCAGCCTTTCTTTTTACTTCAGGATTAACTCTTAAATTTAAGGTCGTAGTTTTTTCCATGCTAATCATCTCCTTCTGATAATATTGTAACGCTTTTGTCGTTACGTTTCAATAAGGACTATGTTTTGCGAAAATTGTTAGAAAACTAATTCCTAACAAAAGGTGCGGAGTGAGTCCCCCGCCCTAACTAAAACTTGACAATTAACAAAGATAGGGTACTGTCTCTTAAAATTTCTAAAAGACAATACCCTTACTTTACTTCGTACTTACAGAACTTTCCCCGCCGGCGGCAGCCTGTGCAGAAGCCAGCCGGGCAATAGGCACACGGTATGGGGAACAGCTCACATAGTTCATACCAATCCGGTGGCAGAAACCTATCGAACTGGGTTCGCCGCCGTGTTCACCGCAGATTCCAACCTTGAGCGCCGGATTGGCTTGACGCCCCAGGTCTGTGCCCAGTTTAACCAGCTTGCCGACACCTGCCTGGTCCAGGACCACGAATGGGTTGTCTGTCAGGATCTTCTTATTGATGTAATCAGGGAGAAACTTGCCTTCAGCATCGTCACGGCTGAATCCAAGGGTTGTCTGGGTAAGGTCATTTGTGCCAAAAGAGAAGAAATCGGCTTGGGTGGCAATTTCATCTGCCGTAACAGCAGCCCTTGGCAGCTCTATCATAGTGCCGATATGGATATCGAAGTCAATGCCGTGTTCCTGCTGGACTGCTTTAGCAATTTCCACAGCCTGCTCCCGAAGCATTTTAAGTTCATTCACATGAATAACAAGTGGAATCATTACCTCCGGTTCTGCATCCACACCCTCTTTGACCAGTTGTGCAGTGGCCTGGTAAATAGCTTTAACCTGCATTGCATAAATTTCCGGGAAGGTTACCCCGAGGCGGCAGCCCCGGTGACCCAGCATCGGGTTAAATTCATGAAGCTGTCTTACCTTACGCAGAAGTTCTTCTTTCTCAGCAATGAGGTTTTTATCGCCGCCGGTACATTTAAGCTCAGTAATCTCCACCACCAGTTCCTCAATATTTGGCAGGAACTCATGGAGCGGCGGGTCCAGCAGCCGGATATACACCGGGAACCCTTCCATAGCTTTAAGGATGCCGTAGAAATCTCCCTGCTGTACCGGTAAAAGCTTTTCCAGAGCAGCTTCCCTGTCCTCAAGCGTTTCGGCAAGAATCATCTCCTGCACAACAGGCAGTCTGTCCTGAGCCATAAACATGTGCTCAGTGCGGCACAGCCCTATTCCTTCAGCGCCAAACTCGCGAGCTTTGGCGGCATCCTCGGGAGTATCGGCATTGGCCCTTACAGCCATAGTCCTAATGTCATCAGCCCAACCCAGCAGTTCCTGGAACTCGGGGGACAGTTCAGGGTCAATCATGGGAACAGTACCCAAAATCACCTGACCGGTGGCCCCATCAATAGAAACAGTGTCTCCTTCACGGACTACTGTGCCATTGACACTAAACAGTTTTTCGGCGTAGTTTATCTTAATAGCTTCACAACCGCAGACACACGGTTTTCCCATCCCGCGGGCAACGACAGCAGCGTGGCTGGTCATACCCCCCCGGCTGGTAAGAACACCCTGGGCAGCCACAATACCGTGAATATCGTCAGGTGTAGTTTCAGTCCGGACAAGGACTACCTTTTGTCCGGACTGGCCCTGCTTTTCAGCCTCATCGGCATCGAAAACAACGGTGCCGGAGGCTGCTCCGGGCGATGCCGGCAAACCTTTGGCGATTACTTCAAATTTAGCAGCAGGGTCAATCCTCCTGTGCAGAAGCTGGTCGAGAGCGCCCGGTTCAACCCGGAGGACCGCTTCATTCTTGTCAATCAGGCCTTCAGCCGCCATTTCAACTGCAATTTTGATGGCAGCATTGGCTGTCCTCTTACCATGACGGGTTTGTAATATGTAAAGTTTGCCTTTCTCAATGGTGAACTCTATATCCTGCATATTCTGGTAATGCTGTTCAAGGGTCTTGCAGATATCCACAAACTGCTGATAAATCACCGGCATTTCTTCCTGGAGTTTGCTAATCGGCTGGGGTGTCCTGATACCGGCAACCACATCCTCGCCCTGAGCATTGATAAGGTATTCACCATACAGCGCTTTTTCTCCGGTAGAAGGGTTACGTGTAAAGGCAACCCCTGTACCGCAGTCCTCACCCATATTTCCGAATACCATTGACTGGATATTGACCGCAGTCCCCAGGTCGTCGGGAATCTGGTTGAGCCTGCGATATACTATCGCTCTTTGGTTGTTCCAGGAGCCAAACACTGCCTGAACTGCCAGCAGAAGCTGCTGCATAGGGTCTTCCGGGAAGTCGTTTCCGGTTTCCCGTTTGACCACTTTCTTGTATGCGGCAACAACCTCCCTAAGGTCATCGGCATCGAGTTCAGTGTCGAAATGAACCCCCCGCTTTTCCTTCTGAGCATCCAAAACACTTTCAAACTTGTGGTGTTCCAAACCAAGAACAACACCGCTAAACATCTGAATAAAACGGCGGTAACAGTCAAGAACAAACCTTTCATTGTTTGTCGCTTTGACCATGGCCTCACATGTCTGGTCATTTAGCCCCAGGTTAAGGATTGTATCCATCATTCCGGGCATGGAAAACTTTGCCCCTGACCGTATTGAAAGAAGCAGCGGATTGGCGGCATCCCCAAAGTTTTTGCCAATTTTAGCCTCAAGACCAACCATTTTCTCTTTTATTTCTGCTTCAAGTCCTTCGGGCATCTTCCCACCTTGGGCATAGTAGTCGTTACAGGCCTCAGTTGTTACTGTAATACCTGTTGGCACGGGAAGACCAATATTGGTCATTTCTGCCAGGTTAGCTCCCTTCCCTCCCAACAAACCTTTCATATCTGCTTTACCCTCTTCAAAAGAATACACATACTTCTTCCCCATTGTCCTATCCCCCTCATTACATTAAAAAATATTTGATTATTAATTAGGTCTGGTGTCTGATAATTTCCAGAACCTTGCTAGCTGTTTCCTCAACGGCTTTATTGGATACATCTATTATCGGGCAACCTGCTTTTCGCATAATTCCATCAGCGTAATCCAACTCAATAAGAATTCGTTCCAGACTGGCGTAATCAGCTCCTGATTTAAGACCAAGGGTTTTTAAGCGTTCCTGCCTAATCTCATTTAAAAGCTCAGGCTTAATAGTAAGTCCGATAATTTTTTTCTTGGGCAGACTAAAAATTTCTTCAGGAGGCAATACTTCCGGAACCAGCGGAACGTTAGCCGCCTTGATGCTTTTGTGGGCCAGGTACATACAGAGCGGGGTCTTGGAAGTTCGAGAAACCCCTATAATAACTACATCAGCCCGCATTATGCCCCTTGGGTCCTTCCCATCGTCATACTTAACGGCGAACTCAATAGCTTCTACCTTCTTAAAATAATTTTGGTCCAGTTTATGCAACAGCCCTGCTTTCATTTTGGGAGCCCGTCCTGATATCCTCGTCAGGGCATCCATCATGGGACCAAGTATGTCGACAATGGGCACTCCTTTTTGCTCCGCCTCTTTAACCAAGGTCTCCCTAAGCTCTGGAAGCACAATAGTATAGGCAATAATTCCCGGAACATCTTTGGCTTCATTAACAATCTCGATAATATGTTCCGGGGTATTAACATAGGCGCTCAGCCTCATGTCAACAAAACCGGCATTAAACTGACTGACAGCGGCTCGAGCAACAAAATCTGCAGTCTCACCTACGGAATCAGATACAACAAAGACTACCGGTTGTTGTTCCTGTTTTGTTGTGATCAGTATCTCCTCCTTTTTTGCGTATTTTTAGTTTGCTCGCCCGTATTTTGTCATATCTCTTTTGTCACATCTCTTTTGTCACATCTCTGTATATTTGTCATTTCCCATGTCCCAGCTCGACAAAAAGGCGCGTAATCGTCGTTTTAGTAACCCGGCCAATAACTTCAAGCTCTTCATTCCCATCCCCGTTCAGCAAAACCCTGACTACAGGAAGGGAATCTACCTCCCTGCCAGTAAGCTTCTCAGCTGCAACCAGGATGGGTTCCTCCGGAGTTGTTGTTATCAGATTGGGCATCCTTGTCATAACTACACTTATAGGCATTTTATGTATATCTGCACCACCCATTGTCGCTTTCAGCAGGTCTTTCCGGGAAATAATCCCATCAAGAATCCCCCCTTCCCTGACAACAAACAGGGTTCCCACATCTTCCAGAAACATAGTAACAACAGCATCATATACCGTTGCATCTGCCTTAACGACAACGGGTACTGATTTCACGTCTCCGACAGTTATTTTCTGAATTGCTTCAGCAATAAAATTAGTGGGAGTCTTTCCGGCATAATAATACCCTACCCGAGGCCGTGCCTCCAAAATGCCGGACATGGTCAGTATCGCCAGGTCAGGACGCAGTGTAGACCTTATCAGGGACAGTTTTGCAGCAATCTTGCTGCCGGTAATCGGGCCTTCGTTCTTTACAATTTTGACAATCTTTTCCTGTCTTTTGGTAAGTTCCACATGCTCACCGTCTTTCCCGGATCAATTGTGTTATACTAATTATGAAATTACTCTTATTAATATACTATATTTATCCTTAATGTCCTCCTTTATGCCGCAAAAATCCTCTAAATTTATCCTCATTTCTCATAACCACGAATCAATCTATGAATTAACCTCTGAAAATATTACTTTCAGATCAGGCAACTATTTTTGTCAGGTCGGCAACTGCCCCGGTTAGCCCGGCAATATTCCTCAGCAGCGCCAGGCGGTTACTCTTGATTTTTTCATCATCAACCATAACCATTACACCTTCAAAGAAATTATCAATATGCTGCTGCAACAGGGCAAATCGCTGCAGGAACTGCCGGTACTGCCTTTCCTCAAGATAGATTTTCATTTCATCCTTTGCTTTTATAAACTCGCTATAAAGCTCTTTTTCTACATCCTCGGTAAACAATCCCGGATCAATGTCATCAGTTTCCGCATTTTTGGCCAGATTGGATACCCTTGTGTAAGCTGTCAGCAGCTTTCCGAAAATTTCCTGACTGCGCAGGTTAGTCAAAGCCTCAGCCCTGATGAGGGTACCTGTCAGCCTGTCATAGCCCACACTGAGTACGGCATCAATAACATCATAAGTAAACCCTTTGTCAGCAAATATATTTTTGAGACGCTGCCTAAAAAACTCCCTGACCTCCACCGCAGTTTCCTCGGCTGAAAGCTGGGCTTTGATACTGTCTGCATAACACTGGTATGACTTTTCAATTAGATTGTTAAGTGAGAAGTTAAGTTTCCCTTCAATAGCAATATGGCATATCCCCAGGGCCTGCCTTCTTAAGGCATAAGGATCCTGGGAGCCTGTAGGCTGGATACCTGCAGCGAAACACCCGACAATGGTATCGATCTTGTCGGCGATACTGATAATCGATCCTGCTGTTGTCTCAGGAAGAATATCTCCCGAAAACCGTGGCAGATAGTGTTCAAATACTGCCTGGGCTACTGATACTTTTTCACCGTTACTAACGGCATATTCCCTGCCCATAATTCCCTGCAGTTCGGGAAATTCGTAAACCATGTTTGTCACCAGGTCAGCCTTACACAGGTAAGCGCCCTGTTCAATGTCCTCCAGGAGGTTTTCTTCGTTTAGCCCCATTTCAGATGCAAGATACCTGCCAAGCGCTCCGATACGCTCAACTTTCTCAAAAACCGTGCCCAGACTTTCCTGAAAGACTATTTTGTTAAGTTTAGCGACATTATCGCGCAAAGGTGTTTTCAGGTCCTCCTCGTAAAAGAACTCAGCATCAGCCAGCCGCGCCCTGAGAACCTTTTCATTACCTTCTTTTACAGTGTCAAGGAAGGAATCGGTCCCGTTCCTTAGGGTAATAAACTTGTTCATTAGTATGCCTTTGGAGTCTACCACCGGAAAATAGCGCTGGTGCTCCCGCATGGGAGTTATTAGCACCTCTTTGGGCAGCCGCAGGTAATCCCGGTTAAATGTCCCGCACAATGCAGTGGGATATTCCAGCAGATGGGTAACCTCATCCAGCAGTTCATCATCTGGCAGCACTGCTCCGCCTTCACGTTCAGCAACTTTTAACACCTGATTCCAGATTTTTTCTCTCCGTTCCACGTGGTCTGCGATAACAAAGGCATCCTTTAGCCTATCCAGGTAGTCAGGAGCCTGATAAAGCTCAATTGGTCCCTGGGAAAGAAACCTGTGTCCATAGGTTAGCCGGCCTGATGCCAGACCCTCAATCTCAAACGGGATTACTGTATTGCCGAAAAGAGCCAGCAGCCACCTTATAGGCCGGGCAAAACGCATTTCCTGATTACCCCAGCGCATGGGTTTGGGGAAAGACAACCCATTAATCAATTCAAGGCAAAATCCCGGCAGGACACCGGCAGTTTCCTGTCCGGCCTGCCTTTTTTCAGCAAAGATATATTCTCCGTTGGGAGTTTCCTGGACTATAAGATCAGATACATTCACGCCCTGGCCTTTGGCAAAACCCTCTGCAGCCTTGGTGGGGCTCCCGCTTTCATCAAAAGCAGCCTTTTTGGAAGGCCCTTTGACCATATCCACAAAATCGTCCTGTTCCTCAGCAAGTCCGGTAATATACACTGCCAGACGCCTTGGTGTGCCATAAGCAGCCAGTTCATCACAGGCCAGCCGGTTTTCCTTTACCCACCTTCCGGCAATCTCCTTTAACTGGTTTATGGCTGAAGGCATAAAACGGGCCGGGATTTCCTCGGTCCCAATTTCCAGAATAAAGTCCTTAGCCATTGACCACACCTCCCTTTTTCAGCAGAGGATATCCCATCCGCTCGCGCTGTTCAACATATGCCTGGGCACAATGCCTGGCCATATTCCGCACCCGGGCAATATACCCCTGCCTTTCGGTAACACTGATAGCTCCCCTGGCATCAAGCAGGTTAAAGGTATGGGAACACTTCAGAACATAGTCATAGGCCGGAAGCACATAACCCTTTTCAATTATCCTTATAGCTTCTTTTTCAAACATGTTAAACATCTCAAACAACATCTCGGTATCAGCTATCTCAAAGTTATAATGGGAGTGTTCCACTTCTCCCCGGTGATGCACATCACCATAGGTAATATCTCCAACCCAGGTGATGTTAAAAACACTGTCAACCTTCTGAATGAACATTGCCAGCCTTTCCAGTCCATAGGTGATTTCGGCACAGACCGGCTTGCAATCGATTCCGCCGCACTGCTGGAAATAGGTAAACTGGGTTATTTCCATACCATCCAGCCAAACCTCCCAGCCAAGCCCCCAGGCCCCCAGGGTCGGTGATTCCCAGTTATCCTCAACAAACCTGATATCATGATGATCCGGATCAATCCCAATTGCCTTCAGACTATCGAGATATTGCTCAATTACATCATCAGGGTTTGGTTTCAGAATGACCTGGAACTGGTAGTAATGCTGCAGCCTGTTGGGGTTTTCGCCGTACCTTCCGTCTGTTGGCCTGCGGGATGGCTCAACATAGGCAACATTCCATGGTTCGGGCCCCAAAGCCCGCAGGAATGTTGCAGGGTTCATGGTTCCGGCGCCCTTTTCAACATCATAAGGCTGCTGTATGATACAGCCCCGGTCTGCCCAGAATTTGTTTAAGGTTAATATAATCTCCTGAAAGTTCACTCTATGTACCTCCTTTTAAAAAATGCCCTGAGTCCCTCGAAAATGAAATTCCCTTTAAGGCCAAGTTATTGCGCCCAAAACTTTTTGTTTTTTCCATCATTGTAGGCTCCGGAAATGACCGTTGCATATGGTGAGTTGTTGTACAAGATTTTCCTTGCAGTGCTGCCGTTATGAGTCTTGCTGCCCAACTCACTATATTACATTTTCGGTCATTTCAGGGAGTCTGCAAAGTTCAAAAAACCTCTCATCCCCGGCCTACGAGCCAGGGACGAGAGGTTATCTCCCGCGGTTCCACCCTGATTGGCCGGGTTTAACTCCGGCCCGCTTGAAAACAGGCAGGCTTTACTAACGGCGCTGTACCTTCAGGGCATACCCCGGTACTGATAACCGCTTTCCTCCTACAGCTCCGGAGTGCCTTATCCTGCCCCTGCTGCCGGTTTGCACCTGCCACCGGCTCTCTAAAAAACCGGGAATCAGTCTGTGTCTCCTTCATAGCCTGTCTTATCAAGTTATTAATACAAATACTTTACCAAAATTGCTTTCAAAAGTCAATCATTCACTGTCTGGGCCTGTTAATCGGGATTATCTTGGTATTTCCATCGGGTTTCTCCACTTCCAGGGTTACCTTGCCGGCAACTGCCGCCACTGTGCCTATGCCTGCCACAACTGCCAGCTGGGTACTGGCCAGAACTGCCAGAACGCCGATAGCCCCTGCAGTAGCCGGGAACTCTGCAATAGTCTTATCTTCCCGCTTAAGCCTGATCCGCGTACGGTTGCCCCGGTTTATGTAAGATTTGAGCTCACCGAATAATTCCTCACCCTTTTCCAGCCACCTGCTGCTGCACTCCCTTGCGGTCCGTTCCTCAGCCAAAACGATAGCCTCAACCAGGTCACCCCCGGCCTCTTCCAGGCATTCTTTAGCCTCACGATAGGAAATCCCCATACGTTCCCTGATTATATCAAGTTTCTCAAGTTCGTCACTCATATTGCCCCTCCTTTTTAAAGCGCTGCCCATAACTATCAAGGTAATTATTCATGTGTTCCGTAACTAGTATTCCCCGAATTCCCCTTTATTTTGCACTGATGCCAGAGATTGAATGAAGTCTGCTGACCTGATTCTCTTTTCAATTCTCTGACTAATATATTGCTGCATTATTTCACCAATTTCCCTTTTCATCTTTGCAGTCAGCCTGAGCACTCTCAGCCTTTTCAAATCCCATCTTGACAGCTGTTTCAGCATATTCAGTGTTCCCAGGGTACAGACTGCGGCCTCCGGGTCAGTGGAAGAACAGATGCCGCACAACCCGCCCCCCATGCTCGAACTGAAAGCCACCTGCGAACCCTTCAGCGAACTTCCGCAGTGAACACAGTCATCCAAGTGAGGCATATATCCCAGTAATCTCATAATCCTTACCTCAAAAACCCGGGTTACCAGTTCCGGGTCTTCAACAGTCAGCAAATGCAGGCACACCAGGGCAAGATAAAACAAATCTTCCTGGATTTCCCCAGAAACAGCAAAACCATCCAGAACCTCTGCCAGATAAGCGGCATAAGCCATCCTGTCCAGGTCACCCCTGATGCCCGCAAAGGACTCCTTGCCTTCACACTGGGTAATTGTGTCCAGGTTACGCCCCCGGTATAAGACAAAGTCAGCATGAGTAAAAAGCTGAATTAGCCCCCGTTTACGACTTTTGGGCTTGCGGCAGCCTTTGGCAATAGCCTGCACCTTTCCATATCCACTTGTAAGAATGGTAACAATCCGGTCAGCCTCACCATAATCACGCACCCTGATTATAATTCCTTCTGTTTGATAATCTTTCATCCTAATCCACACCGGTATTATCCAGATAGTCAAATCCTCTGTTCGGCAGCATCTCTTCTGCGGCTGATTCTGCAATGCCAAAATCTTTATACAGCAAATAGGCTCCAATATGTCCCGTAGTCCTAAATATTTCCCAAAGCGCTTCACTGGTTCTCATTTCAGCTCATCCCCTCTTATTAGGATTGCAACATTTTGTCCGGATCAGCATTATTTATCATCTCCGTAAGAGAAAAGGCGTATACTGGGGGGTTATTCCCATTCCAGTTCTTTCATGATAAGCACCCCGGAGCTGGTGCCAACCCTGGCAGCTCCCGCCTTGATCATGTCCATCGCCTGTACCGCAGACCGGATACCGCCGGCTGCCTTTACGCCTACAGACCGGCCAACGCTTCTTCTCATCAAGGCAACGTCTTCAGACAAAGCCCCGCCTGAAGCAAAACCTGTTGATGTCTTGACGAAATTTGCTCCAGCTGCTTCCGCAATTCTGCAGGCCTTAACCTTTTCTTCATTATCAAGGAGGCAGGTCTCAATTATCACTTTTAAAATCCCCTGGGGATTGACTCTTCTAACTGCCCGGACAACTTCAGATATATCGCTGCCGACAGCCTCATACCGCTTTTCCTTCAACATCCCTATCCCAATTACCATATCTATTTCATGGGCTCCTTCATTAGCAGCAGCAGCAGCTTCCCATGCTTTCATCCCGGTTGTGCAAGCCCCCAGTGGAAAACCTGCCACAGTACATACCTTAACCCCGGTTCCAACCAGCAGTTTGACTGCAGCGCCAACAAAAATGGGATTTACACAGACAGCTGCAAAACCATAATGAGCCGCTTCCTCACATAACTTGCGGATATCGGCGGTTGTCGCGTCAGGCCTCAGGATTGTGTGGTCAATATACCTGGCCATTTCACCGGGGCTTATAGAAAAATCTTCTGCAGCCATTTGTTCCTCCTCTGTTCCCTATAATCCATAAATCCGATTCTGTTCTTTTCTAGCATAGCATTTATTATGGCATCCTGCAACATCGGCGGAAGCGCAGACGGTATTAACTTCTTGCAGGATTTTTTCTTTTGAGATGCTAACATTAAGTGCATCCAAATTTTACACAGCATATTCTTCACTCCATATTTTTAGCAGCTATGATGCAAATTCCTATGGTTTTTAAAGTTTCCATATCTATTCTCATAGCAAAAGTGGCATATCCAAATCTTCATCGGATATGCCACCTTTGGTGTTATATATTGCAGTTGTTAACTTGACGCTAAGCCGAAAGCCGTGCTCGAAGCTGTCCTGTGCAATGATGGCAAATGTCAAATTCATTAGGCGGCTTTCAGATATACCTGAAACAACTCCCTCCCTTTATGGCAACTCAGGTAAACCAAGCTCTTTTAAAAAATGATTGTGCTTAGCCTTAGCCTTGCTAATAGTATCTTCTATTGTATCCAAACCCTTTTTTACATCTGCAAGGTCAACAATTTCTTCTTCCACAGCCGTGCTAACATATCTTGAAATGTTTAAATTGAAATCATTCTTTTCAATTTCTTCCATAGATACACGGCGAGAGTATTTTTTGTCATCTTCTTTTCGATATTGATATGTGTCAACTATTTTGTCGATATGCTCTGGCAATAGCACATTTTGCCGTTTGCCCCTGTCGTAGTACTCACTTGCATTGATAAACAGCACGTCATCAAATTTTTTGCACTTTTTTAGCACAAGAATGCAGACTGGAATGCCTGTTGAGAAAAACAGGTTAGCCGGCAAACCAATAATCGTGTCAATATTCCCATCCTTGAGTAGCTTTATTCTGATTTTTTCCTCTGCACCACCACGGAACAGAACACCATGAGGCAAGATGATTGCCATTGTTCCCTCATCACTTAAAAAGTGAAATCCATGAAGCAAAAATGCAAAGTCGGCTGCTGATTTTGGTGCAAGGCCGTAACTTTTAAAGCGAAAATCCTCTGCCAGGGTTTCGTTAGGCTCCCAGCGGTAGCTGAAAGGTGGATTGGCTACTACTGCATCACATTCCAACTTTTTTGCTGGGTTCATTTCGTTGAGAATGTCCCAATCATTTAGCAGTGAATCTCCGTGAAATATTTTAAACTCGGAATCTTTAAGCCCATGCAGAAGCATATTCATACGAGCAAGGTTGTAAGTTGTGATATTCTTTTCCTGTCCGTATATCTGACCGATTCTATTAGCACCAAGCTGCTTTCTAACATTAATTAGAAGCGAGCCGGAGCCACACGCAAAGTCAAGCACGTTTTTGAGATGCTTCTTTTTGCCTGTGCTTGGGTCTTGGCTATCAAGGGTAACGATGCGAGAAAGGATGGTTGAGATCTGCTGGGGTGTATAGAACTCTCCGGCTTTTTTGCCTGAGCCCGCTGCAAACTGCCCGATTAAGTATTCATAGGCATCGCCTAAAATATCACTCTCATTTTGGAACTCAGATAATCCGTCGGCAATAGCAGTTATAATCGAACACAGGGTTGTATTGCGCAATTCATAATTTTTCCCAAGTTTATCAGAGTCAAGGTTAACTTCTGAGAATAGTCCACGAAATGTACTATCAAAGGATTCATTTTCTATAAACTTAAAAGCTGCCTGCAAGTTTTTCAAAAGATCCTTGCTCTGCGTGCGAGCTAATTCATATATATTACTCCAGAGATAGTGTGGTTTAATTACAAAATGAACTTTACGGCGCATTTGTTTTTCAAACGTCGTCACTTGATCTAAATTATTATTGTACCATAAGACAAGCGGGGTTAACTTTTTACTACTATCTAACGATGCAAGATGATCGTCAATCATCATCTTTTTTGCGTTTTCTTCTAGTTGTTGTATGCTGAAATAATCCGATATTTGTTCTTTCAGCAAATTAATAGCCTCATCTTTCTTGCCAGCACTATAGATGCCATTAATTTCCTTTTCACATTGTAGATAATCGCTGCCAAGCTCTTTTTTCGCCGCCTCCTCATAATTATCTGAAAGATAGCGCAAGAAAAGGAAAGACAGCATGTAATCACGGAAATCATCGGCATTCATGGCTCCGCGTAATTTATCGGCAATACCCCATAGGGTTGCGCCTAATTGTTTTTGTTGATTTTCAGTCATTGTTGTTCCTCCTGAACTTGAACATCTTCAAATAGCTTTTGATTAAATTTATAATCCTCTAAAAAGTTATTCAATATATTTTTGAAGTGTTCTTTGTTTTCTTCGACCATTTCTTTAGGGTCAAATAAAGAATAGTTACCATGGCTCAAAAGATTTATTATTCTGGTATAGACAGGTTCATCTTCATCCGCTCCTTTTCTAATACAAGAAGAGAAGTGCGCAAAACCATGAAAAGATGCTGTTCTTTCTAATATATTTCTGAGAATATTAAAGTGATATGTATATAATTCCCCTGAATCAGATGCTTTTTTCAACTCCTTTAATAAGGCAACATGATGAAAGAAAGGTGTTTTTGTGGTGTCTTTAAGCATATAGGTACCACTCTTGGCGTTTATCTGTAAAAATAATTGTTCTGCTTTATTAATTTCGTTACATAAAACATTAAAAAACAATGTGTGATGTGATGAAACAATTACTTTAACATCATTACCACTCATTAATTGTGCCAAATGACTTGCAACGGCAATAACATTATTGTCATCCAAAGAAGAAATAGGGTCATCGACATAGATATACTTTACCCAATTATACGATTCTACTTTATCCACTACCAACTGCACAACAGCAAGAAAGAAACACCAAACAAAGATGTTTTCTTCACCACGAGATATTTTTATATTATCAATCCTCTGAGTAGTGCCAGAAGTTAGTACATCTCTGGAAAAGCTAATTGCCAAACTCTCATAATTTATAGTGAAATCAAAATCGGCATATCTATGGAGCAATGGACGAATTCTACTTTCCATTTCTAATTCTTTAAGCCCTGCAAAAAATTTGGAGTTGCTATTTAACTTTAAGAAGCGTTCGGTATCATTATCTAAATCATTATCCCAATAAAAAATATCTTCAGTAAATGCGTTATAGTATAAAGTATCAGCTATTTTTTCTCCAGTATCACCAATTAACTGTTGACCCAATGATTTAAACTCTACGGAAAGCCTCGTCTTACCTGTACCGTTATATGCAAACAGTACAATGTACTTCTTTTCATCTAACAGCATCCTAAAATATTCGGCAATATCTTTAATCGAATCAAATTGATTATATCCGATCCTTTTAAGTACAAAGTCCAATTTTGCAAGTAAGTCATCGGATAAATTTTCTTTCAAGGTATATTCTTCCGAATTTCTGGGACATTTGAAATTATCGTTAAACATTTTTTTGTAGTGGCTGAATTTATCATTGTTCAATTTATTAAGAATCATTGTCTTAAAGGATTCTTTTGCAATTTTCGAAGGAACATTATAACTCATTCCCCCACCTCCTTAGCAGAAGGGAACAGCCCTTGCATCAAGCCCTTTTTGTGTAATTTCAAAACTTCAATTTTTTCTGCTTGTGCGGTTATCAAATCATCAAGTGAAGAAAGACAATCGGCAACTTTTTGCTGCTCTTTAAGTTTCGGTATATATATAGGCATATCTGTGACCATTGACATTCTAACAGAATCAACAGAGTTTTTTGCACTTAACTGCATTACTCGTTTTTTAAAATGCTCAGAAAAATATTGATAAACAAATTTTCCAGAAACTGTATCTTCGAAATTATAAATGCAATAAACTCTTTGATGAAAATCGAACTTCCCAACAATATAGTGAAAGTTTTTCCCAACACCAACGCCATCTCCGGATGTTAAAATAGCTTCGCAGTCAAATGTGTATGTGTCTATTTTCTCAACAGTCTGAGAACGTACAAAAAATGGATATTTACCATTATCAACTTTATTTTGTGTGTCTTTGTTTCCTGTAGTCACTTTCGCAAAATCTCTAAATTGACGTAATTCCCACTCCCCACTAGCCCTAAACTCCGGAAACCTCCATTCTGGTACAGTTGCTCCATCGGCAGGAAACAACTTCTGCATTAAGCCTTTTTTGTGCATTTTGAGAGCTTCAAGCTTTTTATCCTCTACAGTGATAAGGTCATCAAGTGAAGACAGGCAATCAGCAATTTTTTGTTGTTCAGATTTTTCTTTTGGAGTAGGCAAAACGATACTAAAAAAATCTGAAGGGCTGATGTTTAATAGTCCATCACTTCTCGCACTACTTGTAATAAATCTCGCCAATTGTTTTCCGTGAAAGTTATTATCAAAGTAACCTTTATAGAAGCTTGATACATAATCATCATTGAAACGGAAACTTATAAAAGCATTTGGCACAGCGGCTTCTTCAAATTCTTTTAGCTCGTAAATACAACCCTGTGGGAACTTTTTGGAATTCCCTTTGTTATAAGAAAAGGCTCCTTTTTTCAAGTATATATAGTTCTCATATTGTTTGCCGGAAATATCTCGGCTGAATTTCTCTTCTTGGGATACAAAACCAATCCCGGCAGAAATACTTAATGTTGTAAGGGACTTATCGCCTACTTTTTGTGTAATACGCTCAGCAACTTCAATGAGCCTATATTTTTTCCATTCTCCCGTTGAGTGAAACTCCGGAAACCTAAGCTTTGGCACTAAAGTCACTTTTTCTTTCTTATTCATACGCATTCAGCCCCACAATCACACGTCCGCTTGCCAGCTTTTTCAGCAGCGGAATTAAATCATCCATCAATTCCAGTTCTTTCTTAGTCCTATCTCTCCAGCCAAGCTCCAGAGGCTTTAATAAATCACTCAGTTTTTCACCGTCAAAAATCATACGCACCATAATTTCATCTACAAAGGCCTGCAGTGATACGGGCTCTATGTCATGTTTGTTTGCAATTGATTCCATTTCTTTTACTGCTTTTTCTTCCTTGAATTTTTGGTATCCGGCTTTTATTTCCTTTTCATCCAAGCCTTTTCCGGCTTCCAGTGTGCTGATATAAGCAATAATATCTTCACGCTCTTCCAGCATATTTGAATTTGAACAAAGCAAACTAATGAGCTGCTCACGGCTCATTTTTTCTTTTTTAGGCACATCTGGTTGTGTATACCTAGAAATTAGTGACATGATGTAGTCATAATCAATTATGGCAGAGGAAAATAGAACAAACTCAAAGTCAAGCTGTTCAATCAACGGATATTTATCCCTGATATCTTTGCCTTGCTGTGCTTTTAGCATTTGAGCTGTTTCAATATAGACACCACGAAACGCACGCAAAGTGTCTTCCGGCAACAATTCCTCAATTTTTGCCGTTTGCTCTTCTTTAATATCTGTATATTGGTCAAGCTGGGTTTTAAGGCGCTGCACTTCCTTGAATTTGTTGATAAATTCGCCTCGTGCGGCATCGCCCTTTAGGTTGTTTACTTGTTCCGGTTTGCATTCTAACCCTTGTGATTCCATAAATTTTTCAAGCTCGGCAACTGCCTTGTCCAGCTTTTCAACCACCACAGGAGCCGGGTCTACAAGCCAAATTTCTTTTGCCCTGCTACTGTTATCTTGCCCCGAGAACAGCGCAATAGCTTCATCTACACCTTTTTCTTGCCCTCTAAAGTCAAGAATATTTCCGTAAGGCTTTGTGTCGTTCAAAACACGGTTTGTTCTTGAAAATGCTTGAATTAAGCCGTGTTGTTTTAAATTTTTATCAACGTACAAGGTGTTAAGATACTTGGAATCAAAGCCGGTTAAAAGCATATCCACCACAATTGTTACATCAATTTTGTTTTCATGCGGATAATCGGAATTAGGGTACATTTGGTCTTTGATGCGTTTTTGCACATCTTGATAGTATAAATCGAATTCGTTAATGTTGTGGTTTGTGCCGTACTGCTTATTATAGTCATCAATAATGCTTTTAAGTGCAGCCTTTTTCTTATCGGGCTCTTGTTCATTGTCAGCTTTTTCTTGCTGTAGGTCTTCCTGTAGCTGCTTAACATCTTTATTCCCCTCAGCTGGAGGAGAAAAAACACAGACAATATTTAATGGCTTAAAGCTTTCCCCCTCGTTCTTTTTGCGTTCCTCTTGTAACAACTTGAAGAGCTCAAAATATTCTATCGCGTCGTTAATAGAAGCTGTGGCAAAAATCGCATTGTAACGTCTACCATTAGTAGCGGCATCGTGTTTTGATAGTATTGCTTCGGCAATCGCTTTTTTACTTACAGTATCAGAGACTTTTGCTGCTTTTTTGACATCTTCCGGCTTAAAATAATCGATGTGAAAACGAAGCACGTTACGGTCATCAATGGCATTCGTTATGGTATAGGTATGCAGTTCTTTTTCAAAAACATCTTTTGTTGTGATATAAGAACCAACCGTGCCATCAATTTTCTTGTATGTTGCATTTTCATCAAATATTGGTGTTCCGGTAAAGCCGAAAAGTTGTGCTTTCGGAAAAAAGTTTTTAATTGCTTCATGATTATCTCCAAACTGTGAGCGATGACATTCGTCAAAAATAATGGCCATCCGTTTATCGGTGAGCTTTGCCAATCGGTCTTTGTAGGTAGGTTCGCCTCTTTTCTTTTTCTCTTGGTTGCGCTTGCTGTCTTCATCAAGAGCTAGCCCAAGCTTTTGAATTGTAGTAACAATAACTTTATCACGATAATCATCCGAAGTAAGCCGTTTAACTAAACTTTCTGTGTTGGTATTCTCTTCAACGCATCCTTCTTGAAATTTATTAAACTCCAATCGAGTTTGTCTATCAAGGTCTTTTCTGTCAACGACGAATAAACACTTCTCTACTTCAGGATTGTCCTTCAAAAGTGTTGATGTTTTAAACGATGTAAGTGTTTTTCCACTTCCGGTAGTATGCCAGATATATCCGTTCCCGCGATTCTGCTCGATACAATCCATTATTGCCTTAACAGCATAAATCTGATAAGGACGCATAATCATCAATTTCTGTTCACTTACCACAAGTACCATGTATCGGTTTATTAATTGCCCAAGAGTGCATTTTGGCAGAAACCTATTAGAAAAATCAAGCAGATGGGTAATTTTGTTATTTTCCTCATCTGCCATCTGGTAAATTGGCAAAAAGCGCTCTTCTGCATTAAAACAAAAGTGCTCCTTGTGATTGTTGGCGAAATAATATGTGTTACTCTCATTGCTCACAATAAAAAGCTGCATAAAGCAAAGCAATGAGTTTGTATAACCATTGCCCGGGTCATTTTTATATTCTACAATTTGCTCCATTGCTTTTTTAGGTGTGATTTGCAGTGACTTCAGCTCAACCTGAACAACAGGAACACCATTGATGAGGATAATAACATCATAACGGTGGTTGCTGTTATCAGTGTTTATGCGTAGTTGGTTTATTACTTCAAATTCATTTTTACACCAGTCTTTGATATTAACGAGTGTATATTGCAGTGGCGTATCATCATCACGTTTAAATGTATTTATTTCTCGTAATGTTTTTGCTGCTGTAAACACATCAGATGAAATAATTCTATCTTTCAGGCGTGCAAATTCGGAGTCACTTAAATTGACTTTGTTTAATCTTTGAAAATGCGCCTTAAAATTAGCTTCAAGTGCCGCTTTGTCTCGAATGTCTTCCCGATATGTGTATTTTAAATCTCGAAGCTTTTCAATAAACTCTACCTCTATTTGCTGTTCAGATTTCATACCTAAATCCCCTCATACTATAAAATAGTAATAGCCAAACCCTTTTTCAAAACTACGCAACGACTACTTTGTTTTCATGAGCAACTCCATCAATTCAGGACTAATGCTTTTGTTCTTACAAAGCTCTATTATAGCATGACGGGCTATTTGATTCGGCTTTGCATGATTGTTCTCCCATCGGTTCACAGATGTAAATCCAACATGAAGCTCACGGGCAAACCCCTCTTGGGACAAACATAGCTCCAAACGCACTTGTTTAATCGCTTCGCTTAACTCCATTTCATGTCACCTCGTTATTGGCAAAATTAACCATAATTTATTATATCATAAGCTATAGCGTTTTGCAAAAAGTTCTTGTTTATTAAAGAAAAGTGTGCAAATGTTTTCCTCAGTGAAACGATTAAAACGTCTGCCGGTCCGCAATCCGCGAAGCGGGAGCGGATACCGGCTGAGTTTTTGTTTCACGAGGAATTATTTGCACACTTTTCACTTAGGCCTTTCACAATAGGACAATTTCATCTATCCTTGAATTCATAGCCCAGGTTCCGGAGGATGCTGTCTTTATTTCTCCAGTCTTTCTTGACCTTTACCCACAGGTCCAGATAAACCTTTGAGCCAAGAAGATTCTCTATGTCTTCCCGAGCCATCCCCCCGACCTTTTTCAGCATTGTGCCATTCTTGCCGACAACTATTCCCTTTTGTGATTCTTTTTCCGTAAAAATAACTGCCCTTACATAAATCAGATCATTATCTCGCGGTACAATTTCCTCTATTTCAACAGCAACCGAATGCGGAATCTCTTCCCTGGTAAGGTGGAGCACCTTTTCCCGAATTATCTCCCGGATTATGGCCTGTTCCGGCTGGTCTGTCACCATACCATCCGGATAATACATCGGCCCTTCGGGAAGCAATCCTGATACCAGTTTGATGAGAGTATCCACATTGTCCCCTTCAAGGGCGGAAACCGGGACTACCTCACGGAATTCCATGATGCTGCGGTACTTATCTATCAGGGGAAAGAGATCATCTCGTTTTACCAGGTCAGTCTTATTTATTACCAATATTACCGGTGTTTTTGTCTGGCCGAGAACATCTTTGATATAAAGGTCACCAGGCCCAATCTCTTTTTCTGAGGCTTCAATCAGGAATAAAATAACATCAACTTCCTTCAGAGCATTCCGGGCCACTTTTACCATATATTCACCCAGCTTATGTTTTGGTTTATGGATACCCGGAGTATCAATAAATACCAACTGAGCCTCATCAGTTGTCAGGATTGCCGTAATCTTATTTCTGGTTGTCTGGGGCTTGTCAGACATGATGGCCAGTTTCCGGCCAACCATGCGGTTCATCAGGGTGGATTTCCCCACATTGGGCCTGCCCACCAAAGCTATGAACCCGGATTTGAATCCCACTTTGGTATTCATTCTACCGTCTCCTTTCCCAAAATCCCGGCATGAAAACTGCCCGGAAGCAATTCTGCCACTGTATTGATAACATAATCCCCGCGCTTATTAAACTGGATTACCAGCAGGTTGCCAAACTCAGCCATTACCTGCCGGCAGCCGCCGCAGGGAGTGCAAAAATCCTCAGTATCGGCAAATATGGCTATAGCTTTAAAATCCTTTTGCCCCTGGGAAACCGCCTTAAAAAGAGCTGTCCTTTCGGCACAGTTGGTGAGCCCGTAAGAGACATTTTCCACATTACACCCTGTATAGACTGTCCCATCACTGCCCAGCAGCGCCGCACCCACTTTAAACCGGGAATACGGGGCATAGGCATTTTCCCGTACTGCTCTGGCTTCAGCCAGCAGCATATCGATTTCATCCCTCGTTATTTCAATAGCCAATTCATCCACCTTCTCTCAATCCTGAACAATTACAGCTCATCCTCAACTGTAAGCGCTAAACACTTGTGCCTAATACTCAATTTTGAGGGTCGCGGGCACAACCTCAATCCAGGTCTGTCCCGGATTCAGCTTCCATTCCGCACCGTTCTCGTCATAAAAGAATGTCTGAGAGCGCATCCCTCTTTTGGACCACTTTCCGGTATATACCTGGCCGCCGGTCAGCAGGAGCGCCCTGCCGCTTCCCACCATTTCTATGTCCCTGCGGCCTTCGTTGTCTATTATTCTTGTTTTTGCATATTGGATTATAATATTTGCCCCGGTAAGCTGCCTGCCGGTAACCGCATCCCTGTGGGCTTTTCCGCCATTACTCCTGAGGTAGAGTCCGGTTCCGGTATCATAATCCCACCGGACAACGCTGTAGCTCTTAAGGTAATTGATTATTACTTTATCTGCTGAAATCCCGCCGGGATTCTCTTCACCCTCACCCAAAAAACTGAATCCGGGGAGTGCCACGGTTTTTTCATAACCTCTTTTTTCCCCCACTTGTCTCAGTTTTTCCGTATCGGTATAGAGATTATGTGGAGCCTGGCGTTCTTTTATTCTCCAGTAAGCCTGCCGGCCAACCCCAAATTCATCCAGGGAAGCAACCCCCTGAACCCGAACCATCTTTTTGGCATCCTCACTGCCGCCGCAATAGGCGTATATTGCATTATACTCGAACATGCGCTCTATGTAATACGGTCTGGCGCTGCGGACAGGCCCCAGTTCACTGGTGTCACCATGCAGATAGACTGCCAGAAACCTTGTAATCTCGCCTTCAGCCAAAATCTCGTAGATTATGTCTGCCTTGTCCAGCCCTGACTGCGGTCTGGCAGCAGGGGCATTTTCTATCATTACCGCCAGGGGCCGCCTGTCGGTAGTACCTTCAGGAACCATGTCACCTGAAAGCGGACAGCGGACTGTTCTGGGCAGTGGTTCAGGAACCTTAAGCTTGCCCTCTCTTTGACTATATCCCGAACTGTTGACAGTATCCCTGCCATCGTCATTTCCGGACCCAGGTCCGGAGCAGCCTGAAAATATTAACAGACAGGTACCCAGTATCAGCAGGATAAATACTGTTTGCTTTTTCACCCAAGACATAAGCCTTATACTAAAACACCCCCAAGAAAGTTAACAGGGTGGCTTTATTCATTATCCACCCCTCTTTGATATATTATCGTGTGATATTCACCAGTGAAAGAACCTTTTCCTCACGCTCCCTCATAATCCTGCGCCTGTCTTCGTTATCATGATCATAGCCCAAGAGGTGAAACATACCATGTGTCGCCAAAAAGGCCATCTCCCTCATCAGGTCGTGTCCGTACTCTTCAGCCTGACGCTGTGCCATTTCCATCGAAATCACAATATCTCCCAGGATATTCTCAGACTCCCCGTTAATCTCATCCTCCCCGTTAATCACAGGCTCCCCTTCACCGGCCTCCTCCATTGGAAAAGAGAGTACATCGGTGGCATCGCCCTTATGGCGAAATTTATAATTAAGTTCCTTGATATACGCATCATCAACAAAAGCAATGGTGACTTCAGGGTCGTCCTCTCGGCCCTCAACTTTAAGTGAAGTCGCCGCAACCATTTCCATAGCATCAAGTAGCTTGTTGGTCACCGGCACTTTTTCCTGAAGATTGTTTACGAATACTGGCATCTCTGGCTTTTCTCCTTTCGATTTCCTTAATCACTGTTTCCGGGTATTCTACCCGGGTGTGGAAAATTCCCGACAACACTCGTACAAAAGCCCCTGCAATAATATCCAAATCCTTAAATGTCAGGTCACATTCATCTAACTGCCCATCAAGCAGCTTTTCCTTAATAACCCTGCGGACCAGTCCTTCAATCCTGCCTGGGGTCGGTTTCTGCAGAGCCCTTACCGCTGCTTCCACAGAATCCGCCATCATAACCAGTGCGGCCTCCTTGTTCTGCGGCTTAGGCCCCTCATACCGGAAATCCTCCTCATTTACCGTTTTCTCATTTTTGTCGTTTTCGAGAGCCCGGTGGAAAAAGAAACTTACCAGACTTGTGCCGTGGTGTTGTTCAATGATGTCAATGACCATTCTGGGTAATTTATATTCACCGGCAATTTCAGCGCCATCTTTTGTATGTGAAGTAATAATCAGAGTACTAAGGTTAGGAGTAAGCTTATCATGCGGGTTTTCACTTGATAACTGGTTCTCAATAAAGAAATACGGGCGGCGCAGTTTCCCGATATCGTGATAATAAGAACCCACCCTGACCAGCAGTGAATCACCACCTACGGCATCAGCCGCAGCTTCTGCCAGGTTGCCGACAAGTATGCTGTGGTGATATGTACCGGGCGCTTCCATAAGCAGTTGCTTTAACAGGGGCTGTCCCGGATTGGCAAGCTCCAGCAGCTTGACTGATGAGGTGATCCCAAAAGCGCTTTCCAGGTATGGCAGGACCCCGATAGTCAGGACTGCTGAAAAAATTCCGTTTAAAAGGCCAAACAGCACTCCAATAGCCAGGGATGTTGAATCAACTCCCCTGGTTACCAGCTCTACAGATATAATTGCCAGGATATTTGCCGAGCTGACATAAACCAGCCCCGCTTTAGCCATATCGGAACGCTGGCTGAGTCTGGAGACACTATAGACGGCAACCAGCCCGGAAATCATCCCCACAAGGGCAAAACGCAGTTCGCTCCCGGTGATTACCCCGACCATCCCGCTCAGCACAGCCGTCGCCAACAGAGCCAGCCTGGTGTCCAGGAGAATGGCCAGCAGCATGCTGGCTGCGGCAACCGGTATCATGTACCCGAGCATATCCGCCCAACCGGAACTAATCTGAATTGCCATTACCGTTTTTGCCAACAGCAGTTCACAGATAACGATAAGGGCTATCAGGAGCAAAAAGCCTTCGTTAAGGTAAATGTTACTGTGATTCTGGTAAAGGTATACCATGACTACTGCCATGGCGATGGCAACCATCATAGCAATTCCCAGTACAGCGCTGACGGGCACAGGCGCTTTCAATAACCCCAAAGCTTCAAGCTTCTGAATATGCTCTGCTGTTACAATATCACCCTGGCCGACAATCTTTTCGTTGTTCTGGACTACAACCCTTACCGGAGCAACCGCTTCCATAGCTGCTTCCTTTTTCCGCTGGGTTTCTTCGGCATTATAAATAAAATTCGGCCTCAGGGTATAGTCTATCAGTGCACCCATAAAGGTCTTGGCATCTTCGGGGAGATTAACGGCAGCCACATCCTGTTCCAGGATGGATGACTTTATCTGGCTGATGTTTTCTTCAGGAATCCCCTTGTTATAGGCAGCTGTAACAATCTCCCGGGTTTTTATATCAAGGCCCTGAACCGTTGGGCTTTCATACTTGGCAAGGCTTGAATAGACACCCTCAGGCAGGATGAAGGGAATGTCAGTTTTCAGCTGAGCCACCTTGTTCTCAGGAGTCATTTCCTGATTCCCGCTGACGGCCTTAACTTTGTTCATAATATTATTAATATCGGCAATTGTTTCATCAAGGGCGCCCGGGTCCTCCTCATGCACCTTGCCAACAGCCTCAGCGGCTCTTCGCTTTGCTTCGGAGGTCTTGATTTTATCCTCGAACTCTATGGTCCTGTTGGCAAAAATGGGGTTTTTCTGGGCAAAAGGTTGTCCAACGTTAATATCAATTCTTTCCGGCAAAAAGTTCATCGAAAGAATAGCTGTAACACTAATGAAAAACCCGGTTCCAATTAATAGGCGCTTAGTTGTTGTATTCTTTAAAGCCGGCACCAGTTTTTTCCATAAAAAAGATGCCAGGTCTCTGATAACGAGTGCCATTCATGTCACTCCCAATTTAACTCAAAGATTTGTTTGACTTCTCAGTCTCCTTTTCCTGTTCTGCCTTCTCGTAAGCGGCAATAATCTTCTGTACCAGTTGGTGTCTCATAACATCTGCCCCGCTCAACTGCTGAAAAGAAATCCCCTCAATCCCGCCAAGGGTTTTTCGTGCTTCCAAAAGTCCGGAATACTGGCCTCTGGGAAGGTCAACCTGAGTAACATCACCTGTGATAACCGCCTTGGACCCGAATCCAATACGGGTCAAGAACATCTTCATCTGTTCAGGTGTGGTATTCTGGGCCTCGTCCAGGATTATAAAAGCATCATCAAGGGTGCGTCCTCTCATATATGCCAGAGGAGCAATTTCAATTATGTTTTTCTCCAGCAGTTTCTGGGTCTTATCAGTACCCAAGATATCATAGAGACTGTCATATAGTGGTCTCAGGTAAGGATTGACTTTTTCCTGCAGATCCCCCGGCAGAAACCCCAGCTTTTCCCCTGCCTCCACCGCGGGCCTGGTAATTATCAGCCGGTTGATTGCCTTTTCTTTCAGCGCTTTTGCAGCCATAGCAACTGCCAGGTAAGTCTTCCCTGTTCCTGCAGGTCCGATCCCAAAAACTATATCATTTTCGGCAATAGCATCTACATATCTCTTTTGCCCGTGAGTCTTGGGCTTTACCAGTTTCCCCCGGAAAGTCACCGCAATGACATCTGAAGCCAGATCACCAATTTTCTCACCATGACCATCCTTTACCAGCTTTATACTGTATTGGACTTCCCTGAGGGTTATTTGGTTCCCCAATGCGCTTAGTTCGATCAACTGATTTAAAACCCCTGTACTCTGTTCAACCCGCTCCATCTCACCGGAAACAACGAGATGGCCATCCCTGACCACAATCTGCACACCCAGGTCGTTTTCGATAAAATGCAGATTCTCGTCATGATTGCCAAAAACATTGACCGCATCTTCAAGCTTCTGCAACGGAATCTTCTTTTCAGACTTAACAATCAAGAATTATGAGACCTCCCGGTATTGTAGTATGATCTAATTCAACTGCTGCTGTTCTTCTGTCAGGGTTTCTGTACCGCCAATATCCTCAATGGTCTCCAGAACCTGTTTGACCCTGACCACATTGCTTCCGCGGGCCGGAATCTCTTCAAAAATCTCTCTCAGTATTCTGGCATCAGAAGGCAGTTTAGCTTTTACGTTAGCAAGCGCCCTTTCCCGGGCAGCTTTCTTGGCCTGAGTTATGCCTATTATATCACGGTAACTTTCAACTTCATAATAATTCATTGTAATTAATTCGACAGGAATGCTGAGATTCCTCCAAGCAGGAATTCTTTTAACATTTGTGTCTGTAACATAGGATTGAAATGGTATTGACCTGGGACCTTTAATCAAAAAATCTTTGTTCAAAGCCCTGATGCTGAGTACCTGTACTTTTTGGCCGGTTCTGCGGGTCCCGGCATTAACAAGCAGACACTCTCCATAGCCTTCATACCAAACCTTTGCCCGCACAATCCCCCTGGCCCTTACCAGTTCAACAGGCACAGGAGGCTGATCCTCCTCATCATTCGGTTCACTGTCATTCTCAGCTTCCGGCTCAGGTTCAGGTATAATTACCCCGGTAATCAGGATATCACCTTTCTTTACCATGTCCCCTTCAACAACTGCCGCTTTCCCCCTGAGAACGAGGATTTCCTGGATAAGACCGTCTTTACGGGCCACAACATTTGCCGGCGAATTATCTGCCGGAGGTACGAGGACCTTCTCGGCAATCTCTATTACCGCCCTAGTACCGGTAATCTTGATACCAACCCATGAAACTTCGGGTATTTCATTTCTGAGGTGCTTTTCAACCCCGTCCTTATCAAGCCCCGTCTTCAGTGTTCCCATCGACAGACCGGCTTCTTCCGCCGTCTTCAGCAGCCTCTCCCGGGGAATGATTTTATTTCCCTTAATCTCCACAAACCAGATAAAAGACGATAGCAGATAAATCACCAGGGCTGACAGAACGGCTCCGGCCAGCAACACCTTTCTCTTTTTCATCCCGGCAATCCGAAAAGGGACCCCACCCCTGCCGACTATCCTGAAACGGCAGCCGGTCCGGCGTCCGATGTGCCGCAAAGCCCAGATTCCGTTTAACCTGAGCTTAACCCTGGCTTTTCCGGGTTCAATCAATTTTACATCCCAAAGATATAATCCCCGGCTTACCGCCATATTTATTAATTTTTCAAGATTTTTACCTTCAACCACCAATGATACATATCCCGTAATAAAAGACCACAATCGCGCCAGCACTCTTCCGATGCCTCCTAGTCCGTAAATATTACGGATTTAATTCGCCCTTCAACCATGATCTCGTCAGGCAGAATGTTTTTCAGTGTCAGGTCTGTCCCTGTAACAGCAAGGTCCCCAATAGTTGTACTGACCTTTACCGTTTCAGGGGTATAGACCATAATCCCCCGGTGATTTTCTATGAGAACCTGAACATCTCCCACCAGGACTACCTTGGGCAGGTCCATCATCAGGTCCCGGGGAATGTCAAACACATTGGCCACCTGTTGTTGAATTTGTTTTTTCCGGTCACGCCAGGACATCTAACCCCCCCTTGTCTCTTAAATAAATGTATGCCGCCGGTGGGACAAAAATTACCTGAAAAGGGTTCCTTTACACCGGAAAAGAAGAGCCCCGAAAGATAAAAACCTCAGGGGGTCAATGTCATTGAGAATTTCGGAACTCACACTATACGGAAAGACCTGGGAACACTGGACTTATAAGGCATCGAGGTATAATATTGGATTAAAAAACTGTCTTTCATCGAACCATTTTTCACTTGGAAGTGTATATATTATGAATTTAATTGAAAGGAGGACCAATATTGGAAGAAGAGATATCTAAAAGTTGTGCGGAAAAGCTTTTCAAGGAGTTTTCAAACTCGGTTTACAGATTAGCTCTAGTGCTTACAAAGTCAAAAGAACTCGCCGATGATATAACTCAAGATACATTCATTCAAGTGTTCCGGAAATATTATACATATGATTCTTCAAAACCGATACACCCCTGGATTTATAAAATTACCCTGAATATAACCCGTAACATGCTGCGTAAACAAAAATGGCTGAAGTTCTTTAACCGCCTTCCCGAAAGAGGAAATTATAATTTAGTGGAAAACGCTGTGTGGAAAAGCGAAGAAGAAAAACTGCTGTGGACAGAGATCAACAGATTAGGGGTTAAGAGCCGTGAAGTAATAATCCTTCACTTCTACTTCGGCCTAAAACTTCAGGAAGTGGCGGATTCTATGGGTATTCCATTGGGGACCTGCAAGTCCAGGCTAAACTATGCCCTTAACACTTTAAGAAAAAACCTTCCACAAAATGAATTCAGTTTTCTTAAGAATGGAGGAGAACTTTATGAAACAACCTGATCTCAGTATTGGAGCAATATTAGAAAATGCTTTACAGAATCAATCTACATCTGTCCCGTTTGAATCTGTCTGGAATAAACGACTAAAAAAGGGGAAAAAACCATTAGGGCTAAAAAGGTCTGTAGCGATTGCATTAATAAGTCTTTTCACATTGTTTTCAGCCGGATTTGTCAGTTTCACTGTTTTCAGAAACGTTGACAAAACCGACTACCCTTTCGTCAGCGATGTTAGGCTAATCGGGAAATGGGAAACAGTGGATTACATTGATGAAGTTGAAACTTTTAACCCTGAAAAGAAACAGGTTAAAGGTGATTTATTTCTTGGGTCTTTGGTGTTTATTAAAGAAGGTAAAATGCTCTTTTCAACTGAAAATGGACCTTTAACCTATACTGCCTTCACATGGACAAAAGACATGATATTAGATAAACAAGAACAAACAGCCAGTAAATGTGAGCTAAAAGAGATTAATGGAACTACCTATATGTTTTTTGAATGGAAAGCCGGGGAATACATTTTTTTCCACATAAAGCCTTCCTATTATGTATTAAAGAAAGTAGACAGTGATGATTATTCAAATTATATAATTGCACGCAATGAAGATAAGACAGACTATCCCTTTATCAATGACACCAATATGCTCGGTCAATGGAAAAGCGTAGATTTTGTTGAAGCTGTTGGTGATTTTAAACCGGGAACAAAAAGTTGGCTGCCAGACCTGTTCCTAAATGAATTAGTTTTTGAGGAAAATGGTGAGCTGACTGTAACAACAACATCAGAAAAATACTCAAATCCTTCAGTATCATGGACTAAAGGCTTAATCATCAATAAAACAGAAGAAACAGCAAGCAAATGTGAAATAAAAGAAATCGACGGAACAACTTATATGTTTTTTGAATGGAAAAACAGAGATTACATATTTGGCGGTAAGAAACCATACTATTATGTGCTAAAAAAGGTTGAGTAATATTTTATATATAGAAAACCACGGGCAAATCCCGTGGTCTTCTATGTCTCGATTAAACTAATTTCCCATTATTTATCTGACCACTGCACATGCCTTCATTAGCTCACTTTTTCCTTTTCCCTCGCCTTCGCCTTTAAGAAGGAAATCAATTTTTCCCGATTCGTTTTACTTATTGGCTCTTCGGCAGAATAATACAAATAAAAAAGCGGGATTGTTTCTGAATAATTTAAATCCTGATCTGTAGAAACATCCTTCAATCTCATCGGCTTGTCCTTTAAAAGTATGAAAGTATTATCAATATCAAAATCCTTCATCTTCACCTCTGCACTAACCCAAACAACATCGTCCATTCCATATTTTTTAAACTCCTCTGGCCAATCATTCACAAAATAGCCGAAGTTCGTATTTCCCTTCAATTCCATGTTATCTTTAAGAACAGCAAGAAGAGCCTCTTTCTCACCAACAGTCCAATCCCTAAAAAACAAATTATACTCTGCATATGATTTCCAAACACTCTTTTTGTAATTTCTAGTAAAAAACTCTTTATAGATTTTTTTTAACTGAAAAGAATTGGGACAACTATCAGCATTAAGGTAACACTCTTTAAAAAGAGCTATAATATCATAATCGGTTGTACGGAAAAATATATGACCATTATATTCGATTGGTTCAAGCATGGACAGCATATTTGTAAGAACTCTATCCGTACGGATGTTCTCACCGGCATTAATAAGATATTTCGCTGAAATACGTAGTAATTCTATCAACAGATAGTTAGAATAATAGACTACCTTGTGATGCGCATAAATCCATAAATATTCGTAATTTCTGGAATAAATCACATTTCGTAAGACGCTGAGTGAATTCTTGTGAAAAGCCAGGACCACTTCCACTCTACTGTTTTCACACTTAAAATGACCCAAAACTTCTCCGCTAAAC
Organism: Phosphitispora fastidiosa; assembly: GCF_019008365.1. Lineage (NCBI taxonomy): Bacteria > Bacillati > Bacillota > Clostridia > Eubacteriales > Peptococcaceae > Phosphitispora > Phosphitispora fastidiosa. Next base: position 338,933 of record NZ_JAHHUL010000002.1, read on the forward strand.
TGTCCGGTAATACGGCCATTTAGATAAATAGAAGGCATCTGTATCTTAGCATCGTTATCACCAGAAATCCCAATATTTTTTTGGCACCTAAAATTACCAGTTTCCAATATAAGATTCTCTGTAAGGTTTGCATTAATTTCAACTGGCACGACTTCTTTTGTTGACTGAAGACCCTCTAAGTCATATCCACCCATTTTTACATATCCATCAATTGCCTTCATGGAGTTCTTGATTCTAGCCTTGCCGTTAAGATAAATATGTCCTTTAATACTACCTCTGAAATTATCAGCTATAATATCACCTAATATTGTGCCAGTTACCTTTCCTACCAACAGCCCATCTAAAATTGGGTTGTCAAAAAGCTCATCGCTTAACGTACAGTTGCTAAAATGGGTTTTTTCAACTATAGTTAAAGAGCTAAGCAACCGATCGACATCTAATGCAGCATTGTCCACCCCAGATAATCTGGCATCTCTAACGATGTAATCTAACCCGTCAACATCAATGGATTGAGAGTTAAGTAATTGAATTATGCAGTTTTTTATCTGATTTTCTCTGCTTTCAATGTTTTTGTACTTACAGCCGATAATAGCGCGGGCAATAAATTCCAGATCATAATCCACATAATCATTAAATTCATCTTGGATTATCTTTTTTACTGATGTTCCAAATTCGGTCTTCGCCAACAAAGCACTCATCCGCTCATGAGGTTTCCCAATCCCATCAAAATCATTACGAAAACTAGAACTGTTATATTCCTTTAGCAACTTATCATTTAATGTTTCAGAATCATCCTTAGTAACGTAAATGTCATATAAATATTCGAGGGTATGGGAAAACGGTGAATGCCCACAGTCATGAATCAAGCAGGCAATAGAAAAAAGCACCCCACATTTGTCCCAAAAATTTTCATTTTCCTCTTTATCGGTGAAAACAAAATAATGATTTCTATCTTCGCCTTTATCAGAATAATACATTTTAACATTCCCTCTAAATGCCTCAAATGCCTTAACTCCGAGGTGGAATGTTCCCAAGGAATGGATAAATCTGTCATGTCGGGCAGAAGGATATAAAGTTCGCATACCGGTCTGTTCAATATATCTTAATCTCTGAAAAAGGCCCGTGTCGACAATTTCCTCGATAAAAGGTTTAGGAACCTGGATGTAACCATGAACATTGTCTCTAAGAATTTTATATTTCCATCTGATCATAGCGTTTCTCCATTTTGCATATTCTTATAAATTGTTATCATAAATAGGATAAACACCCAAAATCATCCATATAGAAAGTCAAAAAAAAATACTTGTCGTTTGAAATACAAATTCTTCCCTAGTTAGCGGCAAAAAACTCACTTTGCACACGAAGAAATAAAAATCGCCGCACTTTTCTTAAGGGTATCGGAAACTTCCGGATTAAATCTCGAATTAAAATAATCGACATTGATTTTTTTGCATCCAAAAATTTTATTTCCAAATTGAGCAAAAAAGGTTTGGTATATTTTTACCGCATTTCTGATAGATTGCTCATCCACATCGAAATATACATATTCTGATTCCATGCTAGGAAGTTTTGCCAGCTCACTCTTTACTTCTTCGCAGTACTTCACTAGTTCATTTCTGTCAACCCCGCATTGCTGATCCACCTGTGATAAAACATTGGCAAGAATAACCTCTGATTGCAGAACAAGACACATAATGTTCTCCTCCATAACACATTTAATTTTTTAAGTTAAATGTACACCATGCTTTCATCAAATCACAAAATTCTATTATTAATTAGACAACGGGCATCCAAAATCCTTCTTTTTGTAGAAAGACACTGGATATTTTTGTTAAATATCACTCAACTTACCAGAGATCAATGCGTAATAATTAATTTATTATATGAAAATTCCACCTCAGAGATGCCTTTCTATACGTTAACAAAAAGGAGCAGTATAATCACTGCTCATCTCTTCATGTTTATTCCTATTGTGATGCCCAATATAACACAGTTTCCGCTAATCCTGCTTCTGTGTCGTCCCGGTGACGGCAGCCTCCCTGACCCCGGCATAAATCTCGCTTGCAGGCACACCCCCGACATCCGCCCCAGCCGCTGCGACACCCACATATATCCGTTCCATGCGGGCCGAAGCAAACAGCGGATTAAGACTGACATCAACCACATCACCTGGTTTTACCGGCAGGCTGCCAATATCCACAACTGTGAGCTGCAAACTTGTTTTCCCAATAACCTTAAGGGGTTTCCCCTCAAAGGATACCATGTTATCCGGGCGAAAGAAGGATTTTATCAGGTGGTACTGTTCCCTGAGGTAATCAGCAAACCTGAAGGCATCATTCTTTTTCTGAACCCCGAAGCCGTCCGTATACCCAATAGGCAGGACGGCAGCTCTGGTGGTCTGCTGAGTCCTGTATGTGTTACTGTATCCGACATAACTCCCCTTCGGCAGGCTGCGTACCTGAAGTACCCTGACCCGGCAGCGGTATACCCGCTTCAGTGGTACAGCCGAATTAACGGTACTGTTACCCAGGAAGGCAGAACCGATGCTGACCATATCCATATGTGTCGCCGGGAATTTCAGGGCTGCCAGGGAATTGGCGCTGTATTTCAGGGGGATAGCCAGCCCCCGGTTCTCAAGTTCTGCCACCACATTGAGGAAATTCTCCCTCTGTACGGCTGTATAGCCCATTTCCTTTTCAAAGGCATTGCTGTAATGTGTAAACACACCCTTATACACCAGTCCATTCAGTTCCTTAAGCCGCTGTGCCGCTGACAGTAATTCTTCCGCAGTGAAACCCATTCTCCCCATACCGGAATCAATTTTCAAATGGACATCTATAGGCCTGTCCGCTTTCACGGCATGTTCGTTGAGGATTTCAGCGGCTTCCAGGGAATAAACGGCAGGAATCAGGCGGTATTCCCACAGCTGCTCAAGCTGCTTGGAGTCATGATACAGGGGAGCAAAAACCAGGATCGGTGACTTAATCCCGCCCTGTCTCAGCTCAGCGCCCTCGGCAACAGTGGTCACAGCAAAAAATTGTATCCCCTGTTGTTCCAGAAAGTTCCCCACCGCTAAGGCTCCCAATCCATAAGCGTTCTGCTTTATTACCGCCATTATGGGTACATCAAAATAACTTCGCAGGGCCTGAACATTATCCTTTAACCTGCCAAGATCTATCTCCATCCATTTCTCCAAGTTCATCCCCTACTTCCGCAGTTTCTTTTTAGCCATAATCACTTTGGAACGCAGCTTCTTAACTAACGGAATCCCCACATCCCACAGTTTGTACATCAGCGGGTCAAACACAAGGTCAAATTCTCCGGCAAACTCGGTAAAGGTGCCATTAAATCCTTTTTTAAACCTGAAAAGCCCGTATAGTGGATTGGAAGGGTCCATATCTCCGGAAATTCCCCGGAAATCATAAATGTCGCACCCTTCTTCCTTGGCCCATTTAATCATATCCCATTGCATCAGGTAGTTTGGCATCAAATTCCTCTGTTCATTGCTGCTGGCGCCATAGAGATACCAGCACTTATCACCGAACGCAAGGGAAATAGCCCCCGAAAGCACCTTGTCCCCATACTCGGCAATGTAAAGCCTCATGTAGCCGGGGGGAACCAGTTCGTCGTACATCTTCTGAAAATATGCCAGGCTCCTGACCACAAAATTATCCCGCATACCCGTAACTTCCATGATACTATGAAATGCCTTCAGGTCTTCCCTGCTGCCGATGCGTACCTTAACCCCCTTGCGTTCTGCCAGGCGGATGTTATACCTGGTTTTGTGGTGAAAACCTGCCATCACTTCTTCCAGGTCAGACGTAATGTCCAGGCGGGAAACAAACCGGGGCTGGATACCCTCAAAATTAAGGGTCAGGGGTTTTCTGCGATACCCCAGGCCGAAGAGATTATCCACCTTATTTTTTTCCGCTGCCTCGATATCAGGGTCAACCTTCAACATAATGGCATTATACCGGCGGGATATCTCCTTGATCTTGCCTGTAAAAAAACCGAGGACTTCTTTGTCAGTATAGTCCAGTACCGGTCCCCGGGGACAGTACATAAAATTCTTCCCGATAACCGGGAGCCTCCTGATCAGGATGCTTCCGGCCCCCTTGACAATACCATTATCCCTAATCACAAAATAAATATTTTTCCAGTCAGCCTTTACTTTGGCCCACTCCAGTGTCTGCAGAAAGTTGCCCCCATGGGCCCTGATATACTCAGTATATTCTGCAGGATCCCCATTCAGTACTAACTCCATATTCTCCCCCTGCCCTGTCAAAAAAGTATGCATTATTAATCCAGTAACTGGCTCACCTGGTCTTCCCTGAGTTTACCATCCAGTATCATCCGGAATTCTGTGGCTGAAACAAAGCCAAACTTATATCTATCATAATATTCTTTAATGAAATTATCAAACTCATTTTTTCCCAACAGCAGATAAAGCTGTTCAAACAATTTCCGCCCATTCCGATAGTGCACATTCCGGTAGTCCTGCCATGACCCGAACCCTTCCAGGCTCCTGTTAAGGCCCCCGGTATCGCCGGTATATCCGGGAACTCGGCCGCTCTGTGCATAAGCGGTAAAAAACTCCACCAGACCCTCATCGATATATGGGGCATTATACTGGTCACTGCCTACAATATTGTAAAACCACTGGTGGGCCACCTCGTGAAAGACTGTATTTGGCAGGTTACCCCTCGATGTCCCTTTTGAGATTAGTATCATCGTGGAATATTCCATGCCATTTAAGAACATGTCATTTTCCACAATATTTAGCTGCTGCCACGGATATTTTCCCACATTTTTATTAAAAAATGCCAGAGCCTTCCGGGCAGCGGCAAGAACCGCCTCAGGACGGCTGTCAGGTGAATAGTAATAATAGTGGACCTCTATCTCTCCCTCTTTGGTTACGGCTTCCCGGTATCCCCTATTCAAAAACACCGGTAAATCGCGAACCCTTTCCAGAACACCGGTATATATTTTCCGACCGCCTTCTTGCTGTATAGTATTGGCATTACATAATATAAGGTTAAAATCCTGAGGAACCGAAAACCGGAATTGATAAGTTGACGACATATTAACGAAGGGGTCGCCAATCTCAGTCGGCCTGTTTTCGCGGTTATCAGCGCTTAACACCGGCAGCCAGTTTCCCAGCCAAATTCCCTTTTCACTGCCGCCTACGCGATCAGCGATATAGGGAATTTTTACCCGGAATTTAATCAACAGGTTATGTTCCCCGCGTAAAAAACCACCGGTTCCGGGCGCTACGCTGAGGGTCTCACCCTTAACTTCAAAATAAACTGTTTCCCCGTTATAGGTAACATCCTCAATCTCAATATTACCTGCATCCTGGCCGTTCCGCACGGCATAACGCCTGATCTCGGAGGAATCCAGGCTGCTGTCCCGGTAGCGGTTCATATACAAGTTGAATTTGACTTCCTCCACAGCTTCCCGGCACATGAAAGTAACTTCTTCCGTTCCCTCCACCATCCGGGAAGCAGGGTCAAAATCAGCTTCAATATTGTAATAAGGCATATTCATCCCATCAGCAGTTGAAACTGCTGCATAAACCGGAGGAGGTATTTCAGCAGCACCATTTGCTGCTCCCTGGGCAAAACCCGCAGTCACAAAAAGCGCCAAAGCCAGCACAGCAGCCACCCCGAAAGCAGGCCTGAACCTTCGTTTACCCCTTGTCGTTTTAGGGGAAGCCGCTTCCTTCTCCTTCATCGAATGCAGGCAGTTTTCCTCATAAGCCTTCCTCATCCGGGCGGCATTACCGGCATATACAGCTGCAGACCTGTGGCCCGGACCATAAGTCTCTCCGGCTATTTGGCACGCTTTTTCCGCAGCCTGGGCAGCCTTCAGATAGAGCCCCTGGCGGTAACAAATGCTGATTGTCTCATCAAGCCTTGACAGCAACAGCAGATTTGATTTTTTCTTCCATGGGTCAATAGTCCTGCTCACAGAAATCACATCCTGAATATGGCAGTTAAATTATCTAAATTAATTATTCGCTGAAATGGTTGTAAATTCCTGCTAATTTGACAAATTCCTCTATAATGCGACCCCCCCCCTGTCGCTGCACAACGAAAACGATGCCCAATATTTCACGGACACCGCTGTGTGTTCACCTGGCTTTTCCTTTACCGTACCTTTCGCTTTTACAGCGAGCTGATCTATTACATCACTCTCAGCGTCCAGAGAGTCTTTTGGGTCTTTTAAAGTACCCTGCGCGCACCCAGATACTTGGGGACATAATAGGAGTTGGAAAGACTGGTAACAGTTATCCCCTTTGTATAAGAAGCATGAATAAAACTGTTATTTCCCACATAGATGCCCACATGGCTGACACTTTTGCCATTGGTGTTGAAATAAACGATATCACCAATTTGGAGTTCATCCTTGGATACCGCTTTACCAACTGTGGCCTGGCCGGAACTGGTCCTTGGAAGGCTGACACCGGCTCCCAGCCTGAAAACATAGCTGGTAAACCCTGAACAGTCAAATCCCTTGGGTGTTGAGCCCCCGCGGACATATGGGGTGCCTTTCAGGGAATTGGCAATACTGATTACTTTATCTATTTTAGTCTGTCCTGAACCACTCCTTGATGCAGGATCTTTTTCCTCCTGTCCGGCATCAGGGGCCGGTGCCGGCTGTGGGCTGCTCTTAGCTGTATCCGGAGCCGGCTGAGCCTTAACTGCAGGTTCAGATACCGGCTTGGTCACTGTCTTCGATACCGGCTTGGTCACAGGTTTAGGTGCAGGCTCCGCTTTGGGCTGAACGGCTACTACGGTCTGGGCTTCCTTTTTCTCAGCGGATGCCTGTCCTTCCACCACTGTATTCATGGCAATATTAGTAACCGAAGCGGAGGTTTCCGTTTGTTCCTCCCGTTCATCTGTGCTGTGATCATTGAAAAGTAACGGTTCATCTTTAACGGCAACAGGGACAGCCATTATTATATGTGTTCTCCCGGTTTCCGGTCCGGGGCTGTTAACAGCAGAACTCTCCTGGGCATAGCTTGACATCAGCCAGGCAGCGGATATAATGGTTACCACGGCAAATGCCGATGCAATCCTCTGTCTCAATAGCCGTTCCTCCTTTTTGGAGCATGTTACCATATCTGTCTAATTCGACATAGCTGCCGAAAACCCTCTGTATAACTCCCAAAATAATCATTTTTTTGCATTTGTTACTGCTATTTTACATAATCAGACCGGAAAGTGTGCAAAAATGGGCACCAAAAAAAGAGAGTGTATCCATTCGGATCACTCTCTTTCGCTTCTACCCAATCATTTCTTTTACTATCAGGTTAACCAGTTTACCGTCAGCCTTTCCTTTTACCACCGGCATAAGTTTGCCCATAACCTTACCCATTTCCCTGGGCCCTGACGGCTTAACCTCATCTATCACTTCCTTAACCAGTCTGCGGATTTCCGCCTCAGACATCTGTTCCGGAAGGTAATTCATTAAAATATCAATTTCATCCCTGAGCCCGTCAGCAATGTCCTGACGACCGGCCCTTTCATACTCTTCCCGGGCATCTTTCCGCTTCTTAACTTCCCGTGACAGAACTTCAATTACCTCGTCTTCGGAAAGCTCTGCTCTTTTGTCAATCTCAGCATTCTTCAGGGAGGAAATTACCATACGGATAACGGACAGGCGTTTCTTGCCGCTTTCCCTTGCTTTCATGGCGGCTTTCATGTCTTCAGTCAGCGTCTGTTTAAGAGACATAGGAACCTCCTTTTAATTACCAGAACCTTCTCTTCCTAGCTGCTTCAGACTTCTTCTTCCGCTTTACACTTGGCTTCTCATAGTGTTCACGTCTTCTTACTTCGGATAAAACTCCGGCTTTTTGGCAGGACCTCTTAAAACGCCGTAAAGCACTGTCCAATGTTTCATTTTTTCCAACTTTAATTTCCGCCATCTTTTTCCCTCCCTCCGCTGATGACAATGATGCGGGATTCGGTCTGCAATAATTTCTATGACCATTGCCATATCGTTAGGGCATAAAATTACACATTCTTAATTATACTATATGCCTCAATAAGGTGTCAACTACGCCCGGCAACTTAAGCAGTCGGCTGCACCCGAATTATGCAAAGTTCTTCAGTTCCTCACCGCCAATGAGGTGGTAATGCATATGGAAAACTATCTGTCCGCCTTCCTCATTACAGTTTGTCACAATCCGAAAGCCTTTTTCGGCAATTCCCGCTTCCCGGGCCAGCTTGTTGGCAACCAGATGGATATGACCAATTAAATCAACATTCTTTTCATTGAGATCAAGAACATTTATCAGGTGTTCCTTTGGTATGATAAGCACATGTACCGGGGCCAGAGGACTTATGTCCCTGAAAGCCAGAATTCTTTCATCTTCATAAACAACCTGACTGGGAATTTCCTTTTTTGCAATTTTACAGAAAATGCAATCCTGCATTTATTCAGCACCTCCTTTTAACGATTCCTTTTTTGCCCATATTTTCGAAACAAATTTATTCGACATCTATGATAAAATTCCTGCAAGGCAGGCATTAAATCCGCATCCTGGCCAGCAGGTTAGCACCTTTCAGCTTCACTGCCCTGACATCAACAAGTTTGCCCCTGATATCGTCACTGCTCTTGAACATTACCCTGATATAAGTATCAGTAAGGCCTTCCCACAAATCATTATCCCTGTCAGCCATTTCTTCAGCCAGAACTTCCAGGTTGCTGCCGATAAACCTTGCAGCAAACTTTTTCTGGTTTTCCCGGTCAAGGGCAATCAGTCTTCTGCTCCTCAAATCCTTGGCCTCTGCCGTAACCTGCCCGGGAAATCCGGCTGCAGGCGTACCCTTTCTGGGGGAGTATTTAAAAACATGAGTTCTGCTGAATCCAACATCTTTAATGAACTCATAGGTATTTTCAAAGTGTTCATCTGTTTCCCCCGGAAAACCGGTTATTACATCAGTAGTTACCGCTATCTCCGGGATCTGGCCCCTGATTGCCCCAACCAGGCGCGAAAATTCAAATGTGGTATACTTCCTGTTCATCATTTTGAGAATATCGTCATCACCGCTCTGCAGCGGAATATGCAGATGCCGGCAGACTGTTTTGATCTGGGCTACCGCATCTATCAGGCGGGGGGTTATGTCAAGAGGTTCGACAGAACCGAGCCTGAGCCTTTTAATTCCCGGAGTCAGGGCGATCTGGACGACCAGGTCGGCCAAATCTGTCTGTTCTGCTAGCCCGGCCCCATAAGCCCCGATATGGATACCTGTCAACACTATTTCTCCAAAACCCTGTGAGATAAGCTTCCTGACTTCAGCAAGTACATTTTCGGGAGCACGGCTCCTCAAGGGTCCCCTGGCATAAGGAATGATGCAGTAAGTACAGAAATTGCTGCATCCCTCCTGAATCTTGACAAAGGCCCTGGTCCTGTTCTCATAATCGAGGATGGGCAGGTCCTCAAACTCCCGGTAGGTCATCACATCACTAACTGTATTAACAGGTTCAGGGGACTTTTCAGCCTCTTCCACAAGCTCCACAATCCGTGACTTATCCCTTGTACCGATAACCAGATCAACACCCGGAATATCAAGAACTTCCCCCGGGGAAGTCTGGGCATAGCACCCCGTAACGCCAATGACAGCATCCGGATTTTTCCTGACAGCACGCCTGATTACCTGTCTTGATTTGCGGTCACCCTGGTGAGTCACCGTACAGGTATTGATAATATAAATATCTGCAATTTCATCAAAATCCACTGTTTCATAACCCCGACTGCGGAAAGCGCTGGCCATGGCTTCTGTCTCATACTGGTTTGTCTTACATCCCAGGGTAAAGAATGCGGCTTTTTTAGCCATTTGACACGCCTCCCAGATCCCCAAGTTCATATAAAATAATGGCTGCAGCCACTATCCCGGCAGTTTCAGTCCGCATGATGCGAGGTCCCAAAGAGACCGGCAGAACCCCGGCATTCCGCGACAGCCTGGCCTCCTCCGGAGTAAATCCCCCCTCAGGGCCAATAAATACTGCTGCCTTTTTCCCAGTTATCTTATTACCTCTCAGGACGTCTTTTATGCCTACCAATCGTTCCTCTTCCCAGGGCATTATTCCTAAAACATCTGGAGTGATTTCCGCAACAGCATCGACAAATGCGAGGGGTTCTGCAACCACCGGAACAACCATGCGGCGTGACTGTTTAGCCGCTTCCTCGGCAACCCTCTGCCATCGGGTATGCCTGGCGGCAGCCTTCCTTTGGTCAAGTCTTACAATTGTCCGCTCACAGATTACGGGAACAATCCGGCTCACACCTAATTCGGTGCTTTTTTGAATAACCAGGTCCAGCTTATCCCCCTTGGGAAGTCCCTGGTACAAAACGACCTCCAGAGGCGCTTCTGTGGCAGTTGCTCTTTCTGCAATTATATCACAAATTACCTCTTTGCCGGTAATTTCCCGAATTTCAGCATCAAACTCCCTGCCGCCGGCATCAGCTATCTCTATCTTGTCCCCGGGGCCTAAGCGCAGGACTCTACTGATATGTCTCAAATCAGGGCCTTTGATAGCAGTGGTTTTTTGACCTGCCAAAACTTCGGAAACAAAGAAACGCGCCATCTTAGTCCTCCCTGACAGCCCGAAATGACACCCATTCACCCTCCCGGCTGACCTCTTTGATTACAAAGCCCGCTCCCCGGGCAGCTTCAAAAACCTCTTCAGAACGAGTGCCGATTATCCCGGAAGCCACAAAAACCCCGCCATTTTTCAGAACCCGGTTAGCATCAGGACATATACGTATAATCACATCGGCCACAATGTTCGCTGTCAGGATGTCTGCCTGGCCGGTTACCCCGTCCAGAAGATTTCCTTCCATTACCTTGATTTTGTCCTCCAGACCGTTTAGAGTCACGTTTTCGGCAGCCACAGTTACCGCAACCGGGTCAAAATCCACTGCCCAGACCTCTCCCGCACCCAGGAGTCCGGCAGCAATGGAAAGAATTCCTGAACCTGTCCCAATATCCAAAACCGTTTCCCCACCCTGGATAATGTCCTCCAAAAATCTGATACACATAACTGTGGTCGGATGGGTCCCGGTCCCAAAAGCCATTCCGGGGTCAAGTGCAATCACAAGTTCACCCGGCTTCTGATGATAATCTTCCCACGTTGGTTTGATTACAATCCTCCTGCCAATATTTACCGGCTTATAATATGCCTTCCATGAATTGGCCCAATCTTCTTCCTGTACCTGCGAAAATCCCATTCCCCTGATGGCGCCCGGAAAAAAATCACTGTCAAGCTGCCTCAGCCGTTCACGAATCCGGCCCACCCTCTCTTCAAGCCTGCTGTCAACAGACAGATAAGATTTTACCAGGACAGATTCCCGGTTTAACATATCCTGTGGAAATTCGTAAGCATCCCAAATTTTTTCGGCTATCTGCCGCTTAACCAGATAAGGATCCTCTATCGACACTCCTCCGGCGCCGCAGTCGATAAGTATTGCGGAAACTGCTTCCACAGCATCCGGCTCTGTTTCTATAGCAATTTCCCGCCAGTCCATTAATAATCACATCCCTGCTTTTTTAAACAAGCGCGGCTGCAGCCGGTACATCCACTTCATCCCTGAAAGGGAATAAATCAGGAGCGCCACCCAGATAAGGCCAAAGCTGATGGCTTCGACAACTGTAAATGGTTCTCTGAATACGAATACTCCCAAAAACAGGGTTATGGTTGGAGCCAGGTACTGAGTCAACCCGACTGTAGACAGAGGGACAACCTGAGCTCCTTTGGCAAACCATAATAGGGGAAGGCCTGTCACTATCCCCGAGAAAACCAGCAACGCCGCCAAGCTGAGGGAGTATCCCAAATTTCCCGTACCGGCTGCCTGTTTAAATATTATGTAGCCGAGCGCGGCCGGAGCGATGACCACTGTTTCCAGGGTGAGCCCCATAAGGGATTCTATATCGGCAACCTTTTTGATTAATCCGTAAGTCCCAAAGGTCAGTGTCAGGATCAGGGCAATCCATGGTATCCTGCCATAGGTAACGGTGATAACTGCCACACCGGCTGCAGCCAGTAAAATGGAACACACCTGCCAGAAATTGAGCTTTTCCTTCAGCACTACGACACCCAGAAAGACGCTGAAAAGAGGGTTTATATAGTAACCCAGGCTTGCCTCCACTACATGGCCTGCATTAACCGCCCATATATAGGTAAACCAGTTAGCGCTGATAAGACCGGCACATACCAGGGCATAAACCCGGTTCGGCCTTATTGAGAGCATGCTGATAAATTCATGGCGGCGTCCGTAAATAAATAAAGCCGCCGCCGCAAAGACAAAGGACCAGAAAATCCTGTGGGCCAGTATTTCACCTGCCGGAACCTGTTTTAAAGCCTTCCAGTATAATGGCAGAATCCCCCATGCGGTAAATGCTGCAACTGTATATGCTATTCCCCGAAGATAGATTTTCCGCTGGTCCTTCTCATCCAAAATACAGTTCCTCCCTGCCTACAATAATACAGCATTGGCCCGAGCCCGCTGCCAACAGGGTCAGGCCAATGCCTTCCGGTTATCCCATGAACGCATCCTTTACCTTGTCAAAAAAACCCCGTTCAACTCCTGCAGGGTGCTCCCCGGAAGTCTCGGCAAACTTTTGCAAAAGCTCCCTCTGCTCCTCGGTCAGTTTAGTAGGTGTGACCACAATAACCTTAACATGCTGGTCACCGCGGCCATAGCCATGCAGGTCTGTGATACCCTTGCCTTTCAGGCGGAAGGATGTACCCGACTGTGTCCCTTCCGGAATCTTTAACATAACTTTGCCGTCAAGGGTAGGCACCTCAAGCTCGTCGCCGAGGGCTGCCTGGGGGAAGGAAACCTTCACCTCACTAAGCACATCATTGCCATCTCGCCTAAAGGTCCGATGTGTTTTCACCTGAAGATAGATATATAGGTCGCCTCTGGGGCCGCCGCGATCCCCGGGTTCACCCTCACCGGCAACCCGGAGCCTGGAACCGGTATCCACCCCGCCGGGAATCCTGACATGAATCTTGGCTGTTTTCCTGACCGTTCCCTTCCCGCCACACTTGGTGCAAGGCTTTTCAATAATAACACCTTCACCTTGACAGGTTTCACATACCCTTGACTGGACAAAACGCCCAAAGGGTGTGGTCTGCGCAAATTGGACCTGACCGGTCCCGCTGCACTTGGTACACTTTTTGGGAGAACTCCCTGGCGCTGCTCCTGTCCCCTCACACTTATCACAGAATTCCGTCTTGGGTATGCTGATATCCTTTTCGACACCAAAAGCCGCCTCTTCAAAGGTGATTTCCATGTTATACCTGAGGTCGGCGCCTTTGGCCGGTCCCCTGCGCCGTTGACCGCCTGAGCCTCCGAAAAACATGTCAAAAATATCTCCAAAGCCGCCAAAGTCCTGGAAACCACCGCCAAAACCGGCTTCACCAGCCCCGTTTCCGAAAGCCGCATGGCCGAACTGGTCATACTGGGCCTTTTTCTGGGGGTCGGAAAGTACTTCATAAGCCTCACTTACCTCTTTGAATTTGGCCTCTGCCTCCTGGTCACCCGGATTTACATCAGGGTGGTACTGGCGGGCCAATTTTCGAAAGGCCTTTTTTAAATCCGCCTCAGAAGCGTCTTTATCCACTCCAAGGACTTCGTAATAATCTTTCTTACTCATTTATATTACACCTTCTTACCCCAGATTTACTGGAAAACAACTCCCGGAAGGGAATTACTTGCTGTCATCATTTACTTCCTTGAACTCGGCATCAACCACATTGTCATCTGCCTGGCTCCCGGCACCGCCCGGATTACCCGCTCCCGGACCTCCCTGGCCCTCTGCCTGTGCGGTTTGCTGGTACATAGCAGTTGTCAGCTCATAAAGCGGCTTAGTAAGCTCTTCTGATTTATTCTTGATAAGCTCAAGATCACTGCCCTTAAGGGCTTCCTTAAGCGCATCAGCTGCCTGGTTGACCTTATCCACCAATCCTTTATCTGCCTTATCACCAAAATCCTTTACGGTTTTCTCGGCCTGATAAACCAGTGAATCAGCCTGGTTCCTGGTGTCTACTTCTTCTTTTTTCTTGGCATCCTCTGCGGCATGAGCTTCAGCTTCCTTGACCATCTTTTCAATATCCTGATCATTTAAACCGCCTGAGGAAGTTATCGTTATTTTTTGTTCGTTTCCGGAAGCCATATCCTTTGCGGAAACATGAACAATTCCATTGGCATCGATATCAAATTTAACCTCAATCTGAGGAATGCCTCTTGGCGCCGGGGGAATTCCGGTCAGTTGGAATCTGCCCAGAGTCTTGTTATATGCAGCCATCTCCCGTTCGCCCTGCAGGACATGGATCTCCACCGAAGTCTGGTTATCAGCGGCAGTTGAAAACATTTGGCTCTTGGAAGTCGGTATCGTGGTATTCCTGTTTATCAGCTTGGTAAACACCCCGCCAAGAGTCTCAATTCCCAGGGACAGGGGAGTAACATCCAGCAGCAGGACATCCTTCACTTCTCCTGCCAGAACGCCACCCTGGATGGCAGCGCCGAGGGCTACTACCTCATCAGGGTTAACACCTTTGTGGGATTCCTGTGCGGTTACCTTTTTAATAGCAGCCTGGACCGCCGGTACCCTTGTTGAGCCTCCCACCAAAATGATCTTATCAAGCTTGTCGGCGCTAAACCCGGCATCAGACAGGGCCTGCCTGGTGGGTTCCATGGTTTTTTCGATCAGGTCTGCAATCAAATCTTCAAATTTAGCCCTGGTCAGTGTCAGGTCAAGGTGCTTTGGGCCTGACTGGTCAGCAGTGATAAAGGGCAGGTTGACATTGGTGCTGGTAACACCGGAAAGTTCGATCTTAGCTTTCTCGGCAGCCTCTTTAAGGCGCTGCATGGCCATCTTGTCATTAGCCAGGTCAATGCCGCTTTCTTTCTTAAACTCACTGACCATCCATGCCATAATCCTGTCATCAAAGTCATCTCCACCAAGACGGTTATTGCCGCTGGTAGCTTTAACCTCAAAAACACCTTCACCAAGTTCAAGTATGGACACATCAAAGGTTCCCCCGCCCAGGTCATAAACCAGGATAGTCTGGTCTTCACCTTTTTCGAGGCCGTATGCCAAAGCTGCTGCAGTAGGTTCATTAATGATCCGGAGAACTTCAAGGCCGGCAATTTTACCGGCATCTTTGGTAGCCTGGCGCTGGCTGTCGGAAAAATAGGCCGGAACGGTGATTACAGCCTGTTCCACTTTTTCTCCGAGGTAAGCTTCAGCGTCTGCCTTCAGTTTCTGCAGAATCATTGCTGACACTTCCTGGGGGGAGTACTCTTTTCCGTTTAGATTTACTTTGTAATCTGAGCCCATATGTCTCTTTATGGACATCACGGTACCGTCGGGGTTGGTTACGGCCTGTCGTTTGGCTACCTGGCCGACCAGGCGCTCCCCGGTCTTGGAGAAGGCCACGACAGAAGGTGTAGTCCTGGAACCCTCTGCATTTGGGATAACTGTGGCTTCCCCGCCTTCCATAACCGCCATACAGGAATATGTAGTACCTAAGTCAATTCCAATTACTTTACTCATATAATTCTACCTCCTAATATCAATATTATTTATTAATCTAATTCAATCTAATTCAATCTAATTCAATCTAATATAACTTAACCATTAACCTGTAACTTGTAACACCCGCGATTGAATCCGTCTAATTTTGGGCCACCTTTACCATGGCAGGCCTGATTACCCTGTCTGCCAGCAGATAACCCTTCTGAAGCTCCTCCATGACCACATTATCGTCATACTGATCGCTCTGTTCCTGCATAACAGCCTCATGCAGGTTGGGGTCAAACTGACTGCCAACAGCGTCCATCGGCTTGACACCTTCTTTTTCCAGGACATCCCGCAGCTGTCTGTAAATCAGTTCGATGCCATTCCGGAAGCCCTGCAGGTCTTCTCCCTCTGCCTTAAGGGCCCGTTCGAAATTATCCAAAACCGGCAGCAGGCCCGTGGCCAGCCTTTGAGAACAATATTTTGCCGTTTCCTGGCGTTCCTGTGCAGTCCTTCTCCTGAAATTATCAAAATCCGCCTGTACTCTCTGCAGCAGCTGCAGGTATTCGTCAGCTTTTGCCTTCAGATTGTTATCCTCTGCAGTTTCCTCCGGCCTTTCCGGTTCGGCACCGGTATCCTGTTGGTTTTCGCCGCCCTTTAAACAATCTTCAGTTAGATACTCTTCAGTGTTCCCCTGATCTTCATTGTTTTTATTTTTAAAGGTCACCTTTTTCCCCCCATTCATTAACGTAATTCGTCATTATCAATTGTATCCCTACCAAACTGCCCGCCGGAGTCTTCTCTTTTCTTAATAATTGTGTCTATGCGCAGGATGGCTTCGGCAATCTCTCCGGCTGCTTTCAGGGCATGAATCTTTACCAGCGCCGGATCCGCTACCCCAAGGGCAAACATATCTGCAACATCTCCGGTGTCACAGTCAATCGCCAGGCTTTCCCTGCCTTCCTTCAACTGAGCGGCAACCACATCACCGATTTTTTCAAGTGGGTTAAAGCCTGAATTAGCAACTATCTGAAAAAAGGGTCTTTGCAGCGCTTCCACAACACAGTCAATACCGTAAACCGCCATCCCCCGCACATTTTCCCTGACTTTCTCCACCTCACGCGCCAGAGCGAGTTCAATGGAACCTCCGCCAGGTACTATGCCTCCTTTAACAGAAGCCTGTACAGATGCAGCAGCATCCTTGGCGATCCTTGCTCTTTCACCAACCACCTCTTCAGTGGCAGCGCCCACCAGAATAGTCGCCATAGGCTTCCCGCCGCCGCCAAGAATCCTTATGTGCTCAAGCTTTTCATTCTCAAATACCCGCTCAGCTCTGCCCAGGTATTTTGCCAGATCTGCCGCCTCTTTACGCAGACCTGTTCGCTTAATCGGCCTGGCTCCGGTGTGCTCAGCGGCCTTGCGGAGTTCTTTGTTGGATACCCGCTGAACTGCCATAATCTCAGCATCAGTAAGCACTTCTTCGGCAAAACTGTCAATACCGCGATCTACCAGAACAACCTTTACACCCATCTCCACAATCTTATTCAGATTATTGCGGAACTCTTCCTGAAGCTCCTGATACCGGGCAAACCCGGCCTCTGTTGCCAGGGCTTCATCCTCCAGTTCCTCGGGCTCAAGAGCGTCATCTATAATAAGTACCCTGGCTTCTGATACTTCAGCGGGCATATGTTTGCTGATGCGTTCCTTGTTAAGGATAACACCCATAAACACTTCATTGTCGGCCCCCTCTTCAGAAAAAATTGCCTCAGAGAGCTTGAATGAAGGATCCTTAAGTTTCTCTTCACCCGTCATCCCGGCAGCTGCAACCACCAAATCGGCAATATCCTCATGGTCCCTGCCGGCAATCAGAGCAACCTGTTTTAGCACCGGGTCCTCGAGGCCTTTGATAGAAACGGCCCGTTCCCGCATCAGTTCCAGGGCTTTTTTTATCCCTGTGCGGATACCTTCAATCACTCTGGTTACCGGTACCCCCTTGGATACCTGTTCCACGCCTTCGCCCACCAATGCCCCGGCCATTACAGTTGCCGAAGTGGTCCCATCACCGATTTCCGCCTGTTGAGCCCTGGCTATATTAATCAGCATTTTGGCTGCCGGGTGGTTGGCCTCCATTGTGGTGAGAATGGTGACCCCGTCATTGGTGATAACCACTTCTCCAAACCTATCGACAAGCATTGTATCCAGCCCCTTGGGACCAAGGGTGCCTTCCACTGCTGAGGCGATAGCCCTGATCGCATTTGAATTGGTGATCAGAGCCGAAAGTCTTTCATCCACATCTGCTCCTTTTGCTGCCTGCTGCTTCAAACTCATTGGCAAACCTCCTATATCAGTGTCCGTAAAATATCAATGATTGTAAAAGTCCTTCATTATTTTTGACAGATGGCTGGTCATAAATTCAACAATACAGACCGCTTTTTCATAATCCATCCGGGTAGGCCCGATAATTCCGACAGAACCTATGGTCCTGCCGTCTATCTGGTAGGTTGCCGTAATAGTGCTGCAGTCCTGCAGACCGTCAACCCTGTTTTCGGCGCCTATGGTGACCGATATCCCTGTTTCGGCATGACTGCCATCATTTAAGATTTCCTTCAATATCTTATCCTGTTCCAGCAGGGACAAGAGTGTCCTGACCCTGGTTAAGTCGCGGAACTCGGGTTGGTTAAGAATATTCAGGGTACCGGCCAGGTACACTTTTTCCTCATGATTAAGGTCCAGAGTCTCCTGAATCATATCCATGGCGGCTTCAAAAATATGTTTGTGTTTGGAAAGCTCATAATATATCTCTTTAATGAGAGTCAGCTTTATCTGATCAAGACTTACGCCCTGGAGCTTGGCATTCATTACCTGGCTTATCTTCTGAAGGTCTACTTCATTAACAGACTGGGGCAGCTCCAGTATTTTATTCTGCACCAATCCACTGTCGGTGACTACCAGTACCAGGGCCCTGCTGCTGTCCAGGGGCACCAGCTGAACATATCTCAGATTACTGGTGGTAAACTGGGGTCCCATTACTATAGAAGTATAATTGGTTATCCCCGAGAGAATGCTATTGGTCTGCCTGAGGACCGTCCCCATATCCTTAACCTTGGCCTTGTATCCGCCCAGGATAATACCCTCTTCCTGTTCAGAGAGTTTCTTTTTGCCCATCAGACAGTCCACGTAGTAACGATACCCCTTATCTGAAGGTATCCTTCCTGCCGAGGTGTACGGCTGCTCAATATAACCCAGTTCTTCGAGATCAGCCATTTCATTTCTTATGGTTGCCGGACTGACCCCAAGTTCGTACTTCTTGGCAATTGTCCTGGAACCTACCGGTTCAGCGGTACTGATATAATCCCTGATGATAGCCTGGAGCACCTTCTTTTTTCGTTCATCCAAGGTCATCTTAACACCCTCTTTTTGTTAGCACTCTATCAAGTCGAGTGCTAAATACCTATAAATAAAAAATACCATTGATATTTTTTTTTGTCAAGAAGCGGAATCGTCCTATATGAACTCAACAAACACTTCATTTGCCAGCGGAAGGCCTTTTTCCGTTAGTCTAATGCTGTTTGCGTTAATTTTTATCAGACCCAGGTCAGTCAGTTTTTTAAGCTGAGGTCCGAAAATATCGGCAGCCGAACACCCGAAACGCCGGGCAAAGGCCAGGGTATCCAATCCGCCCAGCAATCTCAGCCCAAGAAAAACCGTTTCCGAAATCTCATCTTCAAGAGATAATGAAATTATTTCTTGAACTGCCAACTCATTTTTCTCCAGTTTTTTAATATATGATGCCACACATTTCACATTACTAAACCTGTGCCTGTCAAGCATTGAATGGGCAGCAGGGCCTAATCCCAGATACTCTTCATTGAGCCAGTAAATAAGATTGTGGCGTGCTTCCATCCCCGGAAGGGCAAAATTGGATATCTCGTAATGCTTAAACCCCCTGGCAGCAAGAATACTGATAACATACTGATACATTTCCAGCTCCGCATCTTCATCACAAGGGACCACACTGCCTGAAGCAACAGCTTTATACAGGGGAGTCTCAGGCTCAACCTTGAGACCATAGGCAGAAATATGTGCCGGTGACAGGTTCAGCACCCGGTCAAGGGTCTCCTGCCAGTCCTGCCCCGTCTGCCCCGGAATCCCGTAGATGAGGTCACAGCTAATATTGTCAATTCCTTCATCCCTGCAAGCCTTAACTGCTTCAGTAACTTGGGCAAAGGAATGGATTCTGCCGAGAAATGAAAGAATTCTTGATTGAAATGCCTGGACCCCTATACTTATTCGGTTAACCCCGGCTCGTCTCATCAGGGCAAATTTCTCTCTGGTTACTGTGCCCGGGTTGCATTCAACGGTTATTTCCGCATCATCCCTGATTCTAAAATACCTGCGGCAGTTTTCCAGTATCAGGGCCAGGTGTTGTCCACTCAACAGAGAGGGGGTCCCCCCTCCCAGGAAAACCGTCCTGACCTCCCTTTGGTCAGCCGGCATTTTCCCGGCATGCAGCTTCATTTCCCTTTCAAGGGCATAAACATAAGACGCAGCCAAACCTGCGTCATAAGGATAAGATATAAAATCACAGTAGTTGCATTTTTGCAGGCAAAAGGGAACATGTATATATATCCCGATAGACATATTAATCACCCGTATTTGGCGGCCGGTCGCTAATCCATTTTAAGCACTGCCATAAATGCTTCCTGGGGTATCTCGACATTGCCCACCTGTTTCATGCGTTTTTTTCCCTCTTTTTGCTTTTCCAGCAGTTTCCGTTTCCGTGAAATATCCCCGCCATAGCACTTGGCCAGCACATTTTTTCTCAAGGCCTTTACCGTCTCACGGGCAATAACCTTATTTCCTATTGTAGCCTGGATAGGAATTTCAAACATGTGCCTGGGAATAATGTCTTTGAGTTTTTCCGCCAGATTACGCCCTCTGGCATAGGACTTATCGGTATGGACTATAGATGACAGGGCATCAACTACCTCACCCGATACCAGGATATCGAGTTTTACCAGCCTTGATTCCCGGTATCCGCAAAACTCATAATCCAATGACCCATAACCCTTGGTCCGTGATTTTAAAAGGTCGAACAGATCGTAAATTATCTCAATCAGCGGCATTTCATATGTCAGCATAACCCTAGCCTCACTCATATATTCCATATTTTGGAAAATACCGCGCTTTTCCTGGGCCAAATCCATAACCGCCCCCACATAATCGTTGGGAACCATAATGGTAGCCTTAACAAAAGGTTCTTCCATTTGTTCAATGTTTTGCATCGGAGGCAGATTGGTCGGGTTATCAATTTCGATAACCTCACCATTTGTTTTGGTGATCCGGAAAATAACGCTGGGTGCAGTTGTAATCAGGTCAAGTCCGTATTCCCTCTCAAGGCGTTCCTGGATAATCTCCATATGCAGCAGTCCCAGGAAACCCAGCCTGAACCCAAAACCCAGAGCCACCGAATTTTCCGCTTCAAACATTAGTGAAGCATCGTTTAGCCTGAGCTTTTCCAGGGCGTCCCGGAGATCATCATAATCTGCCCCGTCGACAGGATACAGCCCGCTGAATACCATGGGAGTAATTTTCCGATATCCAGGCAAGGGCTTGTCAGTAGGTTTGTCAGCCCCGGTAATGGTATCTCCAACCTGAACATCCTTAACATTCTTGATACTGGCTGCAATAAAACCGACATCACCCACACCCAGTTCACCGACTGTGGTCAGAAATGGCCTGAAAATACCTACCTCATTGACTTCAAAAGCCTTGCCGCCGGCCATAAACCTTACTTTCATGCCCTGCTTCACCAGCCCGTCAACAACCCTGACATACGCGATAACCCCTTTATAGGAGTCATAATGGGAGTCAAATACCAGCGCCTTCAGAGGGGCGTTTTCAACCCCCACCGGAGGAGGCACTTTCTGTACTATCTGTTCCAGTATCTCCTTAATCCCTGTGCCGTCCTTTGCAGAAGCAAGTACAGCATCACTGGTATCCAGGCCGATAATATCTTCAATTTCACTTTTCACCCGGTCAGGGTCGGCGCTGGGCAAATCAATCTTATTAATTACCGGAATAATCTCCAGGTTATGTTCCAGGGCCAGGTATACATTGGCCAAGGTCTGAGCCTCAATTCCCTGAGCCGCATCAACAACCAGAATAGCGCCTTCACAGGCAGCCAGGCTGCGGGAAACCTCATAGGTAAAGTCAACATGTCCCGGTGTATCAATCAGGTTCAGGGTGTATGTCTCACCATCGTCAGCCTGATAGAACAGCCTTACGGCCTGAGCCTTAATGGTAATCCCGCGTTCCCGCTCCAAATCCATGGTATCAAGTATCTGATCCGCCATCTCCCTCTGGGTAAGGGCTCCGGTAGCCTCAAGGAGCCGGTCTGCCAGAGTGGATTTGCCGTGATCGATATGGGCAATTATGCAAAAATTTCTGGTTTTATTATGTTTGTCCACCGATATTTCTCTCCCTTATAAAGGCCAGTAGATGGCCTCCTTCTCTTTATACCTTTTTGAACTTTCTGCGCAGCAGATTAATAATCACCTGTGTTTCCTCCAGGCGGCACAAAAGAATTGCCACCACATATACAACCAGTCCGGCGCCAATGGAAACCCCGACCTGAATCAGTTGATTGGAGGCATCCTGCAGGTCAAGGAACGTTCCCAGGTAATAAGCGACAGCATAAGCGACCACACCCATAACTGCTGACGATCCCAAAATAAGAAAGAATGATCTGGTAGTTTTCCGTAGATCAATAGGCCCGATTTTCCGGCGCAGAAAATACAATAGCAGCACCATGTTATATATTCCGGTCAGGGAAAAAGCCAGCGCAAGTCCTCTTTCGGCCATCACAGGGCGTAGTAGAAGATTAAGCGCTATATTTATGACTATTGTGGAAATTGCTATTAAAACGGGTCTCAAGGTATCCTGAAATGCATAGAAGGCTCTGGTGATGATCCAGATAGCTGCCTGAGCGAAAAGCCCCACACAATAAAAAACCAGGGCATATGCCGTTAACTTTGTTGCGCCATGAGTAAATTCTCCGCGTTCAAACAGCATCCTGATAATTGGTTCACTGAGGACCGCCAGTCCCACCGATGCCGGTATGATTACCAGAAAAATTGAGCGGAGTCCCATGGAAAGGGTATTTTTAAAATCAGTCATTTCCCTGCGGGCCGCCTGGGAGGTCATGGTGGGGAACACCGCAACTGCAATGGACCCGGCAAAAACACCCAGGGGAAGCCACATCAACCGGTTGGCCAGTCTCAGCGCCGTTATGCTGCCTTCATTAATGGTTGAAGCTATGGTCTGGTTTACAATCAGATTGACCCTGTTGGCTGCCATCCCCAGCATGGCCGGGAGCATCAGGATAAGCATTTTCCGGACCCCGGGGTGACGGAGATTCAGGGTAAATTTGTACCTTAACCCCATTTTGTATAATACAGGCAGCTGAATTACCAGATTAGCAACGTGACCCACTACTACCCCAACGGCAAAAGCCATAATGCCCCACTGTTTCGCAAAAAGGAGGCCAAACAGGATAATAAAAAAATTATATGCTACCGAACCAATCGCAGGGGCGGCGAAGTGTTTGTAAGAATTAAGGATACCCATTATAAGACCGTTAAGGGCCAGAATCACAAAAGCAGGAAACATGATCCTGGTTAGACTGACAGCCAGTTCCAGGGTTTCCCCGGAAAAATTATAGGCCACAAGCTTTGTCAGTGGAACTGCAAAAACCATCCCAAATACAATACAGACAGCCATTAAAAGAACAGTCAGGTTTATCATTGTACTGGCTATTTCCCACGCCTCTTCTTCCCTGTCGGTAGCCAGATAACCGGAAAAAACGGGGATAAAAGCGGCGCTCAGAATCCCGCCGACCAGAAGATCGTAAAACAGATCAGGGATAGTGAAAGCAGCCAAAAATGCATCTGTCTGCCAACTGGCGCCAAAAGACGAAGCCAGGACAGCCTCCCTGACATAACCAAGCACCCGGGAAAGCATCATGGCTAACATCAGTATGCCTGCTGCCTGGGCTACCTTTTTGCCTGTGGACATTATGTACTGTTCCCCTTTCCACAACCCATTCAATTACCTTTAATTAATATACCACTTTTGGGTTATCTGGAAAAGGAGAATTTAATGAACGAGGTCATTTTTTTTGCGTTCAGCCCTTTCCAGAAGTACTTCCCCCGTTTTTACTATCCGGCTGCAAAATAGCCTCACATTCTCCCTCTTCTCCCGGTATATCTCATTGAACCCCGGAGCCAGCGGCTCTCCTGTCATCCTGCCGCAGGCAATCAGGGACTTGTTCACCCCTGCTCCAATAGTCAGAACAAGAAATATCAGAGCCACCATTATAAGTGTCCTGTCTCTCAAACCAAATTCCACCCCTGTTCGTGAATTTCCCTTAAACAATTATAATATTGTTCATTTACGCGAAATTTATTCGTAAAACAATTGAGAGGCTGCTGAACTTTGTCAGCAGCCTCTCAAAATCGCGCTATTAGATAAGGCAGGAACCATCCTTGAGCTGGTCTTTGACTCGAAGCTGGGCGGCAGCCAACTGGCAGGAACCGTCCTTAGCCTGGTCTTTGGTGCGCAGCTGGGCGGCAGATAACTGGCAGGTCTCATCCCGAAGCCGGTCACAGTCCCCCTTAAGGCCCCCAAGGCATGCCCAGGAAAATGTCATACTGAAAACAAATACTGACACCAAAAGTGGAGTTATAAGCTTCTTCAAAACTATGTACCTCCTTCATTCTTTTATTGTCAGCTGACTTATTATTAATACGCACTAATTTCCGTAGTTTAATACCGTTGTTCTAAGAAATAATTAATATTTTTTACATTATTGGCATTAGTTTACTTCACTCGCTAGTTTCTTCCGCGGCTTGAGCCATGTCATTAAGTACGGCTACCACAACATTGGCAAACAGGCGGCCTGAAGCAACCGCCTCATCAGTGGCATTCTTGGCGCTGCCTATTTCCACCAGCAGCGCTCTCGGGCTGTACTGCTGATGGTATCTGCCCTCTTTAGTGGTGATACCCCTGGAGAGTCCGGGATACATAGCATCCATTTTAGCGGCAATTTCCCGGGCAAACTCGAGATTTTCCTGCCAGTGGGGATGGTCGGCCCTGGCATCGGTACCAACAATGATAAGTATTCGGGCCACCTGTTGACCATGAATGGTGACCAGACTTTGCTCCCGTGTAACTGCTCCGTCGCGGTGAATATCGAAGACCATCTCAAGGCCTGGATTACCTTCTAATAGCTGTTTGACCGTTTTTTCCGACTCCGCATATGATTTGTTAAATGACGTATCATGAAGCTTATCAGAATATACAACAGGTATACCGTAATCCTCCTCAATTGCCTTCTTTATCTCTCCGGTCACCAGAGCTATCCCGCCGGCTTTTCCCTTCAAGTGAGCCAGTCCGTCGGTAAGTTCAAAGGTTTCACTGGTATGAGTATTATACAGGGCTATCAAAGGGGTGTCGGACTTAACCCGGTTTTCTACCGGCAGCGCACTACCTGCAGCGCCCTCGGTCTCCTGTGAGCTGCCTGCCGGAAGCTGCCCCTCCCCCGGATCCTCCAAAACCTCATCCGGCCCGGTTTCATCATAGGTGTCAGCAGTTGCCGGGGTAACCTCCATCATCGGGATTTCTGACTTCAGATAAGTCAGGGGATCATCCAGCTTGACACCGGAAAGAGTATTCAAACTAATCCGCAGCAGGCTTTTCCTGCGCTGTACCGCAGCCGGCTGTCCCGAGTCAGATGCTGCCAAAACGGGCAGTTCAGCTCTGAGAAGAGTTTTTAGAGTTTCATTGCCGACATTTTGTGAAAGACCCTGTACCAGATTTCTGCCTTTTTCATAATAATACTTGGAACTGAGCGCTGTAATATAAGGCCCCTCAGCGGCAGGAAACTGTCCGGCAATAACAGCAGTAAAAATAACTAAAATGGCGAAAAAAAATAATCCAAGATTTCTCACCAGAGGTACAATGCTGTCTGCTTTTACCTGCCTCATTTTAACCACTCCTTGTCTACCCAATTATATTCGGCAGTCAAGGCATTTATGACCTTTTGCCTCCCTGGTCCCGTAATTAAATGAGGCGTTACTTTTTTATGCATGGATTTAGGAAGGGGCAGATGTGTTCCGGAAGAACGAGTCTGACGTCCGTTTGTCGGTTCCCGCTATGCGGGAACCGGTCAGGGGCCTCCCCGATTCGTCGGAGTCTCACGCTGGTTTTTAGTGTGAGACGACGGTAACGAATTGGGGACCAAACTGAGTCGTCAGGGGGTCCCCCCAATCCGTCGAAACGGCGGCCCTTCTTAAGGGTCGGGGTTTCGGTAACGGATTGGGGGCCCGTTCTGGAGGAATATATCTGCCCCTTCCTAAAAATAGGTAAAAAAAGAGGCCCCATTTGGTTATGGGACGCTCTTCTTCTCCCTGACACAAGACCAATTATCTGATCATTGTAGGTACAAAGGCATCGATTATTCCGATGACAAATGCGGCCAATAATGCCCCAATCACAGAGACATCCAGGTACGCAGGGATGATGAACTTGGCCAGATAAATTACCACGGCTGCTGTTGCAAATCCAACTAAACCGCGGTTCTGGGGAGACACCTTGTCACCCAGTAGTTTTTCAACAACATATCCAAGAATTGCAATAATTGCAGCAGCAATAAGAGCCCCGGTAAAGCCTGCAATCTCAATTCCCGGAAGGATATAAGACACAAGCAGCAGCACCAGGGCAGAAACTATAAACCTTACTATGAAGCCTATCCATTCACGCATCTTTTTCACCTCCTTCACAGAGCCTAAATCTAGGTTTGACCAAAAATAACCGGACTATACATTTATGTGCTTGCATTTTTTAAATGGTCATGGTAAAATGTAGATTGTCACTTGAGAAAGTTACACTTTACTATATAGGTTTTTTTATGTTTGAGGAGGTGAAAAGCCAGTGGCAAACATTAAATCAGCTATCAAAAGAATTGAACTTATCCGGAAAAATACCGTACGCAACACCGCAATTAAAACAGGTGTGAAAACCCGTTTACGTAAATTTGTTGAAGCTGAGAACAAAGACGAAGCCGCTAATGCTTTTAAACAGGCAGTAACTGCTCTGGATAAGGCAGTTGCCAAAGGTGTTTTACATAAAAACACTGCTGCCCGCAAGAAATCCAGACTGGCTAAAAGATTAAACAATATGGCTCAATAAATTGGCTAAAGCTGATTGGATTGAAAAATGGACATAAGCAATAAAAAGGCTCACCAAAAGTGAACCTTTTTAAACAGGCTGTTGACAAAATCAACAGCCTTTTTCAATCCTTTTAAAAATAAATTAAAGGTAAGCTTCGAAAATGGCGGTGGTGTAAGGTGAGGTGTTGTACCATTACACATTCCCGGGAGCCTGCCTATCCTTTCTCACACAGAGCAATAATCAATAATTCCAGAGCCAATACCGCTTCCTGTTTTCCACCCTTGATGTCAGCATCAGTCTCAAGAATTTTTTCCAGAGAAGACTTAAGTTCCCCGGGAGTAAAATTCCGCGCCTGGCCGATACACTTCTGAGCTACAAATGGATGAACCTGCATCAAGCCTGCCGTTTCCCTTGCCGAAACACCGGTTTCCAGGAGGCTTTTGGCCTGAAGCAGCAGCCTGCATTGGCGGGCTACCATATAGAGTATCCTGATAACCGGTTCACCGAGAAAGACCATCTCTCGGGCCAGCCTGATGGCTTTACTGTAATTGCGGTCTCCCACAGCATCAACCAGCTCAAAAATGCTCAGCTCGGCTGTCTTGCTGACCATCATTTCCACGTCCGCAGCGGTAATAGCGCTGCTCTCCGAATAGCAGGCCAGCTTTTCAAGCTCAGTTCTAAGCTGACGCAGGTTACTGCCGGCAGCCGTGACAAGTCCCGCCGCTGCTGCAGGATCAATTGTTTTCCCCAGTTTCCTGGCGGTCCGATTTATCCATTCAGTCAGGTCACGCCCCTTCAATTGAGCAAATTGAACAACCTGACCATTTTTCTCAATCCTTTTGTATATTTTTCGTTTCCTGTCCACCGAATCCGAGCAGAAAATCAGGCAGGTCGAATCAACAGGGCTTTCCAGGTACCCGATGAGGGTATCCTGTGACGAATCAGGCTTTTCTCCATCTGCCTCATCCTGTTCCCCTTTGTCACCTTTTTTCTGACTTTTACGTTTTGCTTTAAAGAACTCAGCATTTTTAACAATGACCAGCCTTTTCTCAGCCAGAAAAGGCAGGGTCGTGGCCATGTTAATGATTGACTCCATAGGTGTATCCCGACCGTCGATAATGTCCATGTTAAAGTCACGGCATTCATCCGGGAGCAGGGATTTAAACTTTTCCAGGTACTGGTCCCTAAGGTAGGTTTCCTCTCCGTAAAACAGGTACAGCGGAGAAATTAGCTGCCTTTTCAGACTGTTTTCCAATGCCTTAATATCCAATTCGATTCATCCCTTTTGTAGTAGTGACTTTGTAACCATATCCGTCCGACCTGACAGTAACAGCGCCATCCCGATCTGTCCTGACAACCCTTATATTCATCTGCTTCAGGCCCTCCAGGACTTTCGGTGAAGGATGCCCGAAAAGGTTTTGACCAACACTTATCACTGCAATCTCAGGATCAGCCGCCCGAAAAAAATCCTCTGTCCATGCATTACCGCTTCCATGGTGGGGTATCTTGACAATTTCTGCCCCGCAGTCCTGACCGCTTGCACTAATTGCCTCCAGGGGGACAGTTTCAGCATCACCGGTAAACATTATCCTAAAATCCCGGTATCCCAGCCTGATTACCAGTGAATCATCATTGGCATTAACAGCTGTACTGCCATTGGGGCTTAAAACCTCAAGGATTATGTCTTCGCCAAAATATATGTTTTCTCCTCCACTAACCTCTCTGATTTCAATATTCCTCTCGATTAATTTTTGTTTCAGCTCGACACCTTCCGCATACTGGGCAAACTGTGGAGCCACCACTATGGCCTTAATCTTGATTTTACCAAGCAAAGCTGATGCTCCCTGGATGTGATCCAAATGCGGATGGGTGAGCACCAAAATATCTATATCATTGACTCCCTTTCTGTTAAGAAAAGGAAGCAGTATTTGTTTTCCGACATCAAACCCTGTTGGGCTATCAGGAAAACCTCCCGTGTCTATGAGGAGATTCCTGCCTCCTGGGCTTTGCACCAATGCAGCATCACCCTGACCGACATCTATAAATGTTACTTCCAAAATTCCCGACTTGCTGTATGCCATCCCGCCCCACAGCAGAACCACCAACACACCCAGGGCTGCCAGGACAAGCGCCGAACGGTTAAGATACCACAGTCGCTTTGCCCTGATACGGAGTTCATAATTCCTGAAAAATTCTATCAGAAGGCCCAAGGTTAGGTAATAGCAGGTGATTTTTATAATGCCCGGCGGTCTGAGATTTATGGCTGCAAATGGCAGCCCTGCCAACACTCCGGCTGCCAACAAGGCGACATCCAGAACCGCAGCAGCTGAAATACTTAGAATTTCGGCCGGTGGATTCCAGAAAAGCCCCAAAATAGCTGCGATGCCGCCCAGAAGCATGACAATACTTATCAGGGGTACTATTATCAGGTTAGCCGGAAGAAAAAAAAGCGAAAAATAATTAAAATAATATGCCGTCACTGGAAATACTGCAATTTGAGCTGCAAAGGCAACTGATGAAGCCTGGCCCAGTGGAGGCAAAATCCTGTTAAGCCTTTTAAACAATGGAGCCAGGCAAAGTATGCCCCATGCAGCCAAGAACGATAATTGAAAACCCGGCTCGAATAATGCCAAAGGATTTGTTATCAAAATTATCAGCCCTGCCAGGCTCATAGAGCTTGGCCAGTCATACTCCTGACGGACATACCTTACCAAGAGCAATACCCAGGCCATAATCAGCGCCCGTGTCACCGCAGGACCCGCGCCTGCCATTAAGGCATATAACCCGGTAGTAGCCGCTGCCAAAGCATCACACACCGGTTTCCTTAACCCCAGGGTATTCCCTGCCAGGATAATAAAACCTGCCACCAGGCCGACATGGTATCCCGAAACCGAAAGTATGTGGGCAACACCTGCTAAAGCCATATCTTCTTTTATTTCCGGATTAATCCTCCCGGTAGAACCGAATAGAATTCCTTCCATCAGAGCTGCCTGCTTCTCAGGCATATTTTTGTTTATCACCGAGACTAATTTCCCCTTCAGTCCAATACTAAACTTCACCAGAGGATTTACCGTGCCTGTCCCAATTTTGCTCAGTCCTGCTCCGTTCCTTGATTTAAGTACCAGACGAATCCCTCTATCCTCCAGGTACTTCTTATAATTAAATTCCCCGGGGTTTCCGGGATCTTCGGTTTTTTGAAGCACTCCCGCAACCTGCAGCCTGTCTCCATAACCAAATTCCGGTCCTGGCCCCTTTATGGTAACAAGCACCCGCCCTCTGGGCCGGAATCCTGTCACAGCCCGGGTGCCGTCACTGTGTATAGAGTACTCAATCATTTCGGTTTTCACGACATAGTCCGTCCTGTCAACGCGCCTGTCCGGCTCAGTGATCACTGTTCCGGTAAAGACCGTGTATCTGCCGGCCAGGAAATCAATGCTGCCTTCCAAAACATATAATTCAAGACGACACATAAAAATCCCGCACAATAGCGCCGCCGCATAAAAGTATAATCTTATATTACCCTTTGCAGCAATCTCAGCCTTTGCGGCAAATCTTTTGACTGCTGCCCCGGCTGCCGCAAGAAGAACACCACATAACAGCAGATATGCAGGGAGATGGAGAAGATATCCGATAATTATTCCTGATGTGTAAAATATCAGCATCAGTACCAGGGGTCTGGACATAGTTCACCTCCGCATTTCCTATATTGTCAAACAGTAATCTGGTCTTTGATATCACTGTACTTCTTCTCCCCAATACCCGAGACATTCATTATTTCCCGGATATCCTTAAACCCTCCCTGCTGCTTACGCCGGTCAATAATTTTCTGTGCTGTTGCCGGGCCTATCCCCGGCAGTCTAACAAGTTCCGCAGCTCCGGCCGTATTGATATTTATTTTGCCGGTTTTTCTGCCGTTTCCTGTCTGGACAGTATTACCGCTCGCCCCGGACGCAGTTGAAATTCCTGCCGATGCGGCCGCCTCGCCCCTGCGGGGAACAATAACCTGCTGCTGGTCCAGCATCACTTCAGCCAGGTTTATACCTGCCAGGTCTGCATCTTTGGCTGGAACTGCCTTGTTTACCCCTTCCAATACCCTGGCATTTTCAGCAAAGGTATATACTCCCGGCTTCTCGACGGCGCCGGCGACATGTACGTTAATTACAGGGTCAACTTTATCGCTTACTTCGCCTTGACCCTCCGCTCCATCTGGTCCCAGGGCATCTTCAGTACTTTTTTCCTGTTCCGAATCCGCCTGGGCAATAACCGGTCTGAAGTTTTTTTGCTCCTTCATTTGGCCTGCCTTAAATCCAATCCCAAACACGATTGCACAAAGAAGGGCCACTCCCATTAACAGATGTTTCCTATCAATTGTCCACATGTACCCCACCCCAACAACTCTGTAATTTTTTACTGTATTTATTATATCTTACATCATTTGTTTTTTTTGTCATTTTTTGTCGTCAATATATTTTTTTAAAGGAAGGGTTTTCTATTCAACATTCAGGAGCAATATTTTGTCGCTTAACATAATATACAGAAGAAACTTATTATGTTATCAAACTGCCAATTACAAGGAATTGAAGCAGCAACTTAGGAGGGTAGATTATTTCCAGTTAAATTTGAGTCAATGAGGAGGTATAAATATTTATGTACTATCGCAATGATTTCTATGACCCTTATAACGTCCCGGCAAGAATTGACGGCGGGTTTGGCGGACCTGGCGGACTTGGCGGATTCCACAAGTTTCCCTTTTTCCCCTTCTTTCCATTCTTTCCGTTCTTCCCGTTCTTTCCGTTCTTCCCCTGGGGAGGGTTTGGGGGAGGGTTTGGCGGAGGCTGGGGCTGGTAAAAAAAACAGTTCCGGCAAGGTATAATTAAAGTGTTTCCTGTCTATACTGGTAATGTAAACCAAAAGCGGAGGAAACACTATGAATAAAGAAGTTCTACTGAAACAAATAGGTTCAGACCTGAAAATGTTTGAGGATTATCTTAAGTCAGTTAAACAGAAAAAATCCCCCACTAATAAGAAACAGGCAAAATAGGGCGCAACAGTGCGCCCTATTTTGCCTTAGAAACACTCTTTGCGCCTTAGCGTCGTGCTGCAACCTGTCCCAAGACTTCCTGTTTAAGCCTGTCCAGTCCTATGCGGTCAATCAATTCTCCTATGCGTTCATTGTGTTTCCCGTTATCCTTATACCATTTAATAATCTTATCAACCAAATCTAACACCTGGTCCGGTTCCAGCTCTGCAGCGATTTTATCACCAAGTCTGGGATTAAGTCCTGCATTTCCGCCAACCATTAAAACATAGCCCTTGGGTGTACCCATAATTCCAAGGTCCCTGACAGCAGGCTCTGAACACGAGTTCTGACAGCCGCTGACAGCTATCTTAAATTTACTGGGCAGGTCCATGCCATGGTATTTTTTATCCAGTTCCAGACCCAGACCTACTGCATCTTGTTGACCGCGTTTACAGAATGTAGTCGCCGGACAAATTTTTATACTTCTGACACAAAGCCCCGCCGCATGACCGGGGTCCATCTGCAGGTCATTCCATGCTTTTTCCACATCACCGTGTTTTAGTCCCACAATTGCTATTCTTTGGGCTGAGGTGCATTTCAGCGCTGCCGCATGATACCTTTCAGCAACATCTGCAATTTTACGCAGGGTTTCCACATTAGTTATCCCTCCGGGCATATGAGGCACAATGGCAAATGTCTCTTTGTCCCTCTGTAAAACGGCGCCTCTAGGCTGAGCCAAAGCTCGGGCAGCAGTTGACATTTCTCCCTGTTCAACAGCATTGAGTTTCTGCAGGAGATCTGCCTCGGAAACCCCATGGGTTCTGGCAGCCCCGGCAACTGTCTCCCCTGTAGCAGAAGGGCAGCCCAGGCACTGCATCCCTAAAGACCTGAAAACATCGGCCGTTTTTGGGTTTGCCTTCAGGATATCCCCCACAGTCATATCTCTGGTGATATTCATGTAATTTTTCCTCCTTTGCAACGAACCAAAATGGCCGCCGGCTATGATACTATTGTTTACCGGCCCGAAACATAATATGTAGCTCATCACTCTCGCCGTAATATGCAGAGGCGGCCTGATGACAGGCCGCCTCTGCTAGCTGACAAAGTCAACAAAATTGAGCATTAAAGTGTTATAAGACAGGGGTAGATGTGTTCCAGAGGGCGGAGTCTGTCGTCCGTCCGGCCCGCGACCGCAAAGCGGGAGTGGATGCCGGCGGAGATGTAGCCCGCCCGAGGAATTCATCTACCCCTGTCCTTGGTTACATTTTAATACTTAAAAAATATAGAGTTTGTCAATCAGCAGAGGCAGCCTGATGACAGGCCGCCTCTGCTTGAATACTGTCTTTATTTAGTGATGTGTACCTTCAACCACCTTAACCCCCTTGGCCTCAATGGCCTTCTTGATCTGGGTTTTAAAAGGACACCTGGGATAGTCATCATCATCCATACACATGCAGGAACTTAGGTGAACAACATCAAGTCCGTGGTCCAGCAGCTTTTCAACCAGCCGTGACACCCTCCTGCCGGAACATCCGCCACAGGTAAAGAAGCCAATTATTTCGGTGTCAGGGCCGTATTCGCTGAAATTTAGTTTGCGGTGTGTGAAGGCTTTGAGACAGCCAACTCCGGGACATACTTCAGCAACAGTATGACACCTGACTACAGCTAATTTAGTAGTTCGGCTGCCCCCCTCCTTTTCCTTACCCACGAGAGAAAAATACTTCTCTTTGGTTTTCAGGACAATTTCGGGGGTTACGCTGTCAATTCCCTCTTCCTTAGCTGCTTTTTCTACTGCCTTTTTGGCCATGTGTCTGACAAACCGCGGCACTTGTTCAAGCTCCGTCAATGCCTCTTTGGTCCATTCCATTATTCATCCCCCCAGCTTCATTAAATCATTAGCTGCCACAAATCATGCTTTGTCAGCTATGATAACCAAATCCTGTGAATTTCCGGGGTCATATGGTTTAAAAAACATATCCCCATATACCCCAACAGCTTTCATTCCTGCATTTCCAAGACCTGTAACAATATCTTTCAAGGTCCAGGGCTTAAGTTTTTCCGATTCCACCCGATAGGCCCATTTCCCTGCTTCATCCCGGGATAAAATAAGAATGTTAAAGGTAACAATTTCTGGTTCAAGGTCGTTCATGCGAAGGTAAAGGTACTCTTTACCTTCCTGCTGATACGAATTAAGTGGCATAAACCTTTCATTTACTGCATATATCCGGGGATAGTTTCTTATCTGCAGAAAATACTGTCCGTCATCCTCCAAAAGGTTGTTAACTGCCCGGAATGCCGTTTCCATAATCATATCCTGAATTCAGGGCATTTGCCCTGGCCCTGTCTATCATCTCTGAGCTGGCATCAGAAGCTGCCACCTGTAGGCCCCAGGAACCAAACATTAATGCATGGCGTCCTGTTGCACATGCTGTATCCAGGACCTTTCCCGACACCCTTTCCGCAAAAAGTCTTTTAAAAAAAGGGGCTTCCCGTGTCAGCCTTTTTTCCCAATCAATCATCCGGTCATAATCCGAAGCGAAACCGGAAAACAGGTTTTCGCTGTTATTGGCATTTATCATAATTATCCCCTCCCCTGCCTTATTTACTATATGTTTCCGCAGGGCCTCCAACAATATTATACCTTACTTAAATAATAATACAAAAACCGGGTGTCCGCTGCGAAGCAGCTTCCACCCGGATGTGATTTCCCTCACACATTAAGCAGTTTATCCCCTGCAGCGAAAAATTGCGCAAGGCTTACCAGCCTTCGACCCAAGAAATCGCTGTCAGTCCCTTCAATGGATTTAAGGCCCCCGACAGGTCATAAACAAAATTGCCCTCCACTACCTCAACAAGTCTGGGAACACCGTCTCCCGGGAAGGCAATCCAACGTCCATCAGGGGAGCATGTCGGCAGAGCACCAACAATTATCCCGCTTTGGTCAAGCGGTGAAGGCTGTCCGGAAAAAACAGCTTTCTGACCACTACCGGCACTAATGGCAAACCCGTCAAAAATTATATAGCTGCCATCCCGCGACCAGGAATATGCCATCGGTTCCCTGGCAGAACCCAGGAGATCTGAAATCACAATAGATTCTGCCCCCTCAGTATTAGCTGTCCTTATTTCTCCACCGCGGTCATTGGCGATGTGATAGAGAATCTTTTCCCTGTCAGGAGAAACCAATGGTTCCCGCCCCTGTTGGATGATAACCTGCTTTTCCGAGCCGTCTGCCTTTATCTTCATAATATTATAATGGTACTCAGCCTGACCGTCGAACTCCATATAGAAGTCCTGGTAAATGAGTGTACTGTTATCAAGCCAGTCAGGGCAGACTATTCCATCTATCCTTAGGGCCAGTGCAGGCGAACCATCAGAAACGGTTACCCGGTCCTGAGTTCTTTTGGCTACCAGTTTGGCAGGATCAGTATCCTCAATGTTTTTAATGTAAAGATCCCCGCCGCTGACAAAGGCAATTTGTTTACCGTCAGGGGACCAGGCCATAACTCTGCCGATAAGCCGTTTCTGGCGAGAATTCAGATCAAGCTTTGGCGTCATTCCGGTGACTTTCCGCTTGTCACTGCCATTAGAGCTGCTTACATAGATACCGTCATCAGCAGCATAAGCAATACTCTTCATATCCGGAGATACTTCAAAAACATAAGCCCGGTCAATCCTGCTCATTTTGACCCTATTCCCCTGTGCCTTAACAGTTACAAGCTCTTTCAGTGACAACTCGCCGGTAATATGCTTTAATCCAATAATCATTGAATCACCGAGAACCTCTGTGGTGGTTTTTTCAGCGTCATCTTCACTCTGGCTGCCACATCCGCAAAAGAAAAATAAAAGGGCAAACAGGCTGGCCAGGCATACTATACCCCGCTTTTTGACCTTCTTCCGGAACATAATTATCCCCCCAAGGTTGTTATTCTGCCCTGTCAGTATGCTTCGCTGTCTTCCGTTCAGTCAGACGGTCAGCCATTTCCTTCAGGCCATGATTTAAGCCCCTGATATATTCATGAAGCAGCACATACTTGAATTCCCCCGATTTTTCCCACCGTTCATGAGCCAGCAGCCCAAAAGCCACTACCTCGTTTCTAGCGCGTTCAATACTGCGTTCAGTCCGGTAATCCAGGGCCTGACCTGCAGTGAGCCCCTTTTCATAAGCCTGGGCTTCATTAAGCCCCTCCAGTTCCATGATATCAAAACACATCTTATAATTCTTGTTCTGCACAATAATCACCCCATAAACAGACTTGGCCAGCCGAAAATTCGATTTGTACCAAATTTCTCTATCTATTAAATTTTTCCTGCTCACTTTATAAAATTTTCTGAAAAATAGCTTTATTTCATGTTATAATTATCTAAAATAATTAATAATCGGCATCATCGCAGGCGCAGCAAATGTGGATTTCCGAGGTGGTGAAAAAGGTGAATTTTTCAAATTCCCGAAACTACCCGGCAGATGCGCACCACTTTGTTTATGGCACACTTCTGAAAAATATCACCAGAACAGATTTCCTGAAAATCATCAACCAGTTAGAAAATACCAATGAAAATGCTGAGTACAAGGTTTGTGTCATGGGACCGCGGCAGCAGTATCTGTGGGTAGGAGTACAATCCCGGGTCACTGATAACGCTTCCAGACGAGAAATGGGTATAAGAATACATGCCCGGCTGTTTGGCCAAAATCTCACCAACAACTGGGTTGTTTTCCAAAAGCCTCTGCTGTTTAAACATTTGAATTAAATAGGGGTAGATGTATTCTTCCGGCGGGCAACGTCTCCGCCGGCATCAGCTCCCGCTTCGCGGGTCGCTGGCCGGACGGACGACAGACTCCGCCTTCCAGAACACATCTACCCCTATCTTATTAAATACTTTAAAGGTTACTTCACCACAATGTTTACCAGTTTCTTGGGTACTGCAATAACCTTAACCACCTGTTTCCCCGATATCAGCTCCACAATTTTATCCTGTTCCAGAACAAATTTTTCCATTTCATCTTTATCTATATCAGCCGGCACCGTCATCCTGCTCTTGACCTTGCCATTAAGCTGGACCACTATCTCTACTTCATCCTGAACCAGGGCTGCAGGATCATACTCAGGCCAGGGTTGTTTGTGGACACTGTCCGGATAACCCAGCTCATGCCAGAGTTCCTCAGCAAAGTGGGGCGCAAACGGCGCCAGCAGTATAACCAGGGTGTTTACTGCCTCTGCCTCAATGGGGCTGTTGCGTACCGGGTTCTTCTCCCTGTACTGGTACAGCCAGTTAACAAATTCCATTATGGTACTGATGGCAGTATTGAAATTAAACCTCTGGTTCACATCATCTGTAATTTTTTTAATAGTATAATGGGTCAGCCTTCTGGTCTCCTTGTCAGCCTCAGAGACTTTTTCTGATGCCGGAGACTCATTGAGCCTGTCAATATACGCATAAACCAGACGCCAGACCCTGTTGAGAAACCTGTAAGCACCTTCAACTCCAGCATCACTCCACTCCAGATCACGCTCCGGAGGAGCGGCAAATAGGATAAACAACCGCGCCGTATCTGCCCCGTACTTAGCCACGGTTTCCTCAGGGCTTACCGTATTCCCCTTTGATTTGGACATCTTGGCCCCATCCTTGAGAACCATCCCCTGGGTCAGCAGGTTGGTAAAGGGTTCATCAAAGTCAACCAGCCCCTGGTCCTTAAAGACCTTGGTAAAAAACCTGGAATAAAGCAGATGCAGGATAGCATGCTCAACCCCGCCGATATACTGCTCCACAGGCATCCAGTAAGCAGCGTTGTCCTTGGTGAAAGCATTCCGGTCATCATGGGGGCTGCAGTACCTCAGGTAATACCATGATGAACAGATAAACGTATCCATGGTATCTGTCTCCCGCCGGGACGGACCGCCGCATTCAGGGCATACTGCATTTACAAAGGATTCACAATCGGTAAGTGGTGACTTCCCTGTAGGCTTAAATTCCACATCAGTTGGCAGATGTACCGGAAGCTGTTCCTCAGGAACCGCAACCTCACCACACTTATCACAGTATATAATGGGAATCGGAGCGCCCCAGTAACGCTGCCGCGAAATGAGCCAGTCCCGCAGCCTGAAGTTGACCATTGCCTTCCCAATACCCTTTTCTTCCATATAGGCGGCCACATTTTTTATTGCATCCTCATTGTTCTGCCCGTCAAAAGGCCCGGAATTGACCAGGACTCCTTCAGCATCATAAGCCTGTGTCAGCTGCACATATTTGTCGGGAACTCCCTCCGGCAGGATAACAACCCGAATCTGCAGACTATACTTGGTAGCAAAATCAAAATCCCTCTGGTCGTGTGCCGGAACCCCCATAACAGCTCCGGTCCCATAGTCCATCAATACATAATTGGCGATAAACAGCGGAATTTTTTCCCCATTCATGGGATTTATCACATGGGCCCCGGTAAAGAGTCCCTCTTTTTCGGCATCTGTCGATGTCCTGTCAATCTCACTTAAATTCTGCATCCGGCGCACAAAATCCCTCACACTTGCTTCATAGGGAGTTCCGGTGGTCAGTTTTGCCACCAGCGGGTGCTCCGGAGCCAGCACCATGAAAGTAACCCCGTAAATGGTATCAGGTCTGGTGGTATATACTGTAATAATATCATCAGTACCGTCCACCCGGAAGTTCACTTCAGCCCCTTCGCTGCGTCCGATCCAGTTCTCCTGCATAATCTTAACTTTGTCCGGCCATCCGTGAAGCTTTTTAATATCAGCCAGAAGCCTGTCAGCATAGTCGGTAATCTTAAGAAACCATTGGGACAGACCTTTTTTTTCCACACCGGTCCCACAGCGTTCACAGGCTCCGTTAACCACCTGTTCATTGGCCAGAACCGTAACACATCCCGGACACCAGTTTACAGCCGCATGTTTCTTATAGGCCAGGCCATTTTTATAAAACTGCAGGAAAAGCCACTGAGTCCACCTGTAATAGTCCGGGGTGCAGGTGGTTACCTCCCGGTCCCAATCATAGCTGAAACCAAGCCTTGACAACTGCTTTCTCATGTTCTCAATATTGCTTCTGGTCCATTGATATGGATGAATGCCATGCTTAATTGCCGCATTTTCTGCCGGCAGCCCGAA
Source organism: Phosphitispora fastidiosa (assembly GCF_019008365.1). NCBI lineage: Bacteria > Bacillati > Bacillota > Clostridia > Eubacteriales > Peptococcaceae > Phosphitispora > Phosphitispora fastidiosa. The sequence continues at coordinate 377,833 of NZ_JAHHUL010000002.1, forward strand.
GGCATCCCAGCCCATGGGATGGAGGACATTGTATCCCTGCATTGCTTTAACCCTGGCCACCACATCACCGATGGAATAATTCCTCACATGTCCCATGTGCAGATTCCCTGACGGATAAGGAAACATCTCCAGACAATAATACTTTTCCTTCGTGGTGTCATTGTCAACAACCTTATGCAAGCCGGTTTCTTCCCATATTTTCTGCCATTTGGTTTCGATTGCCGAAAAATCATAGCGTTCTTTCACTTTATCTCCTCCTGTTAAGCTGTTTCCACTGAAGCAGCATCCTGAAGGCCAAGGTTTTCAATGGCCATTTCCCTCAGCTTGTACTTCTGGATTTTCCCACTTGCAGTCATGGGAAACTCCTCAATTATTTGCACATACCGGGGAATCTTATACCGGGCAATTTTACCCTGGCAGTATTCCTTTATTTCCTCCGCTGTCATTTCTTCTCCTTCCCGGAGTCGGATATATGCAATGACTTCCTCACCATACTTGATATCCGGCACTCCCACCACCTGAACATCAAGAATCATGGGATGGGTATAGAGGAACTCCTCGATCTCCCTGGGATATATATTCTCCCCGCCGCGGATTATCATATCCTTGACACGACCTGTTATCTTACAGTAGCCCTGTTCGTCCATCGTGGCCAGGTCGCCGGTGTGCAGCCATCCATCACCATCAATAGCAGCATGGGTGGCTTCCGGCAGCTTGTAATAGCCTTTCATAACATTATAGCCCCGGGCACAGAGTTCGCCCTGGACACCCCTGGGGACTTCCCGGCCTGACTCCGGGTCAACTATTTTCACTTCTACTCCCGGAATGTTACGCCCCACAGTAGTCACCCTCAGGTCAATAGGGTCATTGGTCCGGGTCATGGTAATAGCCGGAGCTGACTCTGTCTGTCCATAAGTTATGGTAATTTCACTGGCCCCCATTGTCTCAACTACCTGCTTCATGGTTTCAATTGGGCAGGGGGAACCAGCCATAATCCCGGTTCTCAACGCTGACAGATCATATTTATCAAAGCCTTCCAGATTCAGTTCCGCAATAAACATGGTCGGGACTCCATGAACCGCTGTACAGCGCTCTTTTTCTATGGCTTCCAGGACCTGTACCGGGTTGTAGGATACAATGGGAACCATAGTGGCCGCCGCAACAACACAGGTCAGTGTACCCAGCACACAACCGAAGCAGTGAAAAAAGGGCACCGGGATACAAAGCCTGTCCCGGTATGTAAAGTTCATACAGTTTGATACCGCGATAGCATTATTAACGATGTTCTTATGTGTCAGCATTACTCCCTTGGGGAACCCGGTAGTCCCAGATGTATACTGCATATTGATAACATCATCTGCTTCAAGGGATTTCTGCCTCGCATCGAGTTCCGCATCCGGAACTGCTGCCCCCATTTCCATTAGCTGTGACCAGGAGAACATTCCCGATGGGCAGTTATCCCCAATATAGATAACATTCTTAAGCACCGGCAGTCTTTCCGAATTCAGTTTTCCGGGCTGTGATTCCGCAAGCTCAGGACATAACTCATTAACCATCCCGGTATAACTGGAATCCTTCCACCCATCAATTAAAATAAGGGTAGTGGCATCAGACTGTTTCAGGATGTATTCCAGCTCAAAAGCCTTGTAATTGGTATTCACTGTAACTAAAACAGCGCCCATTTTCCCGGTGGCAAACTGGGTAACCACCCATTCCGGCACATTTGTAGCCCAAATGGCAATATGATCACCCCTGTTAACGCCCATTTTCATTAATCCCTTTGCCGCGGTGCGGCATACATCATTAAATTGAGTATAATTATATCTCAATCCTCTGTCCACATATACCAGGGCATCATTATCCGGATGATGGCGCGCCTGGGTATCCAGCAGCTCTCCAAGGGTAAGTTCCAGAACACCCTCCTGCCTGTTGACCTCCTGCGCTTCTTCTACTGTAGTTAACCTCCTGGCCAAATTGATTCCTCCTTGAAATTAATTGATGAGACTCTCCCAAGCAAAGGTAATTTCATAAAAAACAAAAAAGCCTATCATCCCTCAAAAGGGACGAAAGGCTTGCTTCCGTGGTACCACCCAAATTGGCATCCGGTTGTCTATACCCGGTCTGCCCACTTATTTCGCAGGATAACGGACTGCCCGGCACAGACTACTAAATCATATTTCGCCTGCACATCTCAGGGACGAGTTCAAAGGCCTGCCCCGCTGCCTTGCACCTTCCGGCAGCTCTCTTAAGAGGCACCAGCCCTCTAATACTTCCCGTCATTGATTACCAATATTTAAACATAATACGTATGTTATTTTACTAAAAACCCTTGGAAAAGTCAACCGGGTTAAGGGCGCTTTTGGGTTTTGCGGAAAAAACACCTGCTAACTTACACCCGACACTTCTGAATACCCCGGAGTCTGCTCCGCTTCACCGGCCAAAACCGCTATCAAGGCTTCCAGAACTCTGGGGTCAAACTGTTTCCCGGATTCCTGCTGCAGGGCTTCCACCGCCGGCCACATAGATGTAGAGCTGCGGTAAGGCCTGCTTGAAGTCAGGGCATCATAAGCATCAACAACCCCGACAATTCTTGCTCCAATGGGTATCTTATCCCCCCTGAGCCCCGCCGGGTAACCCGTTCCGTCAAACCGCTCATGATGATGCAGCACAATAGGAATTATCGGTTCCAGAACTTTAATGGATGATAAGATACCTGCCCCTATTTCGGGATGTCTCTTCACCTGCCTATACTCATGCCTGCTGAGCGGCTCGGGTTTCTTGAGTATCTTCTCATCAATTCCAATCTTCCCGATATCATGCATAATAGCCCCATACATTACGTGATCCACTTCAGGCTCGGAAAGACCCAGCTCCCCGGCCACTTTGACTGCATATTCGGTAACCCGCTCCGAATGCCCCTTGGTATACGCATCCTTGGCATCAATTGCCGCAGCCAGGGCCTTGATTGTACTGGTAAACATCTCAGTAATGTCTTCATTTGCAGTTTTAAGCTTTCCGACCAGGAGGGCATAGTTGCCGGCCAGTTTTCTGTACCTGACCTGTGCCTCCCGTTCATCAACCAGCACTTTGCTAATAAACAGCATGCTCAGGAAAAAAGCTGCCACAATGATGAAATTCTCAACCAATACCCCTGTGTAATGACCGGCAATCCAATCCCTTAACAAATAATCAAGGGAAGAATAGAGATGAATCCCAAATCCGGCAGCTGCTGCAGCTATGCCACTCCTAACCCCCAGGACAAGTGAACTGTAAATTACCGGAATACCCGAAATTAAAAAAACAAACTTTTGAACTTCTCTGGGCATGGCAAAAGAGAGCAGGCTTATTGTCATTATGGCTGAGAAAATAATAAGTACGGAAAATCTGTTTTTTCTTATTCCGGTTAAAGTGGAATAGTCCCGAATCCGGGACCGTCCCCTGGTTTTCTTTGTACGTTTCATATTATAACCTCATCAAAAAATTATGTCACCGATTGAAAATTTGCACAATTACATCAATTTATATTTCTATACTAATTAGTACTACTACTTTTGTCAAGCACCTATTTAAAATTCTTCCCGGAAGCAATTATTCCCCTATAACTCCGAAAGCCAAAGACAGCCCCTCTTTAGAGGCTGCCTCACTTATCCTCCGCATTGCTGCAGGCAGCAAAATATATTCTTTCCGTTGTCTCCACCGGGGCATCAAAGGAATTTTCAGCGTAAACCGCCGCAACTGAAAAACCCGCTTTATCCAGGAGGTTATTTATCGCGGCAACAGTATAACCTGTTTCCCGATGCCGTTCAGTAAACCTCCGGTATCTGCCGTCCTGCTCCCTGACAAAAAAGGTCAGGTCCATGGTACAGGAATGTGTCTCCGGGTCATAAAAATTTTCCCATATGTAACTGATATCATCTTCTACTAAGGTAAAAGTATTATTTCCAAACACTCTGCTCAGCTTATATTGTGAATTTAAATCAAAAATAAGCCAGCCTCCGGGTTTAAGGCACTGTTTCACCTTGCGGAAAACCTCCTCAAGTTCCCGATCTCCGGACATATAATTCAAGCTGTCAGTCATGGAAATTACCATGTCAAATTTTGAGGAACCGGTTTCCATCTTTCTCATGTCCTGCTGCAGCCATTCTATCGAGAGGCCTTTGGCCCGAGCCTTTTGTTCTGCAAGTGAGAGCATCTCCGGGGACATATCCAGGCCGGTTATCCGGAAGCCGGTTTCAGCAAGGGGGATAGTGACATTACCGGTCCCACACCCGACGTCCAGAATGTGCCCCGGATTTATTCCGTGTTTCCCGAACATTCTGCCCAGATAACTGACCCAGCCCTGATAAGGGATATCTTGCATTAAGCGGTCATATATCAAAGCAAAATTTGTATATATCATGAAAGGTCCTCTCCCTTGAGAACAATCCAGCCCTCTTCTTCAGCTACCAGACCGTCTTTCAGCAGTTTTCCAAGAGCCCTCTTAAATGCCGATTTGCTGATACCAAACTTGTCCCTGATAACTTCAGGGGGAGAATTATCGGTAAACGGCATCGCGCCCTTTCTTTTCTTAAGAACCTCCAGAAGTATTTCCGCATCAGTTACCCGTGAATATTCTTTCAAGGGTCGAAGAGACAGGTTCACCCTTCCGTCCGCTCTTACATAAGTAACCCTTCCTTCAACTGCCATCTCTTTTTTAAGGGGATGGGGCTGTTCATGCACATGGATAAAACCTATATATCCCTCATCAGTAAGTACAAAAGCTCCGGTATCAATAATATTGTATACCTTTCCCCTGAGGGTATCACCTCTCTTGACATTCTCTGCCGGCTTGGAATTGCGAAATACTTCTTTCATTTCAAGTCTTTCCCTGGTCCCAAGCTTCTTTCTTCCGTCCAATATTTTCAATCCTTTCAACCTCAATTTACCTCTCTACTAAAAAAAGGCGGTTAAAGATCAACCACCCTGGCATCTCCCCATAAGCGTTCCAAGTTATAAAACTCCCGGTCACTTTCCTGAAATATATGAACAACCAGTATACCGTAATCAATCAGGATCCAATGAGCATCCCTGAACCCTTCCATCCTCAGTTTGGTAATTCCGTGCTCTTCAAGCTTCTGCTCAGTATTCTCAGCTATTGCCTTAACCTGTGTTGATGAAAGGCCGGTACAAATAAGAAAATAATCAGAGACAACAGAAATTTCCTTAATATCAAGTAATACTACATCTTTCGCCTTTTTGTCTTTTACCGCGTCAGCAGCAAGCAAGGCAATCTGTTTTGGTGATAGGGTCAAATCGGCTTCCCCCCCGGTTATAATTCCTGCTTATTTACATATATATTCGTCTTCAAAACCCTTTGTTCCTTCTAAATAACCCCGCGTTCCTTAATTTTCCTCACGAGGACGTTTCTCGCTTCAATGCTGGCGGGATGTATTGTGAGACCCTTTTTAATTACATAGCTGATAGTTGAATCAAGCCCCGCCAGCACTGCCAGGTCCAGGTCCTTAAAGGCTAATTCCCGCAGCTCCGCAATACCCGGAAAATCCCTGCCCGGTTCAATCATATCGGCGAGGAACAAAATTTCATCAGGTATTGTCATGTTTTCCCGACCAGTTGTATGATACCTGACCGGATCCAGGATTTCACCATCGGTGATTTTAAAAAGCTCGGCAGCAATTTCTGCACCAACCCTGCCATGCAGGAGAGCCGGTACCGCTCTTTCCGTCTCATCGGCTGCTATGTTATATTTACGGCAGTTTTCCAGAAGGAGCGAGTCATCAAAGTCCCTGGCAATATCATGAAGCAATGCTGCAATTTCCACTTTCGTACTGTCCACTCCATAAAGACCTGCAAGTTTTACTGCAGTTTGGGCCACGCCCAGTGTATGGCGGTAGCGAAAATCGGATAATGAACTTTTGACAAATCTCTCTATCTGTGCTTTTAACATTCTATTCTCCCCCAAAACAGCAAAATATAAAAAACAAACCTCCCTGTACTTTACAGAGGAGGCTTCCGGTCATTTATTCATTGGCTCTGGGCTTTGCCTCATTTACCGTAAGGGCTCTGCCCTGGAAATCAGCGCCGTTCAGTGTCTCAATCATTTTATCAGCATCCTCGTCAGTTACCTCCACAAAGCCAAAGCCTCTGGACCGACCCGTTTCACGGTCTGTGATAATTCGGCTGCCAACTACTTCTCCGTGCTCCTTGAAAAACTCTTCCAAATCCTCAGGCTTGGTTGCCCATGGCAGATTGCCGACATAAAGTGTGCGGACCACCTTGACCATCACCTCTCTTTCTTAGTAAGAAACTGCCTGAATAAAATGACACCCAAGGTTCCGAGAAACCCAGGGTGCCGTTGGAAAACAGACAGCTGTCTGGAATGAATTCTGGAAACGGGAACCTACTTGCCTGATACTATTTTATTAGGTCGAATCTAGTAAATATTATGTTCAATTGAATCCTTTCTATTCAGGAAGATAAAGCCTGTATTCTTTAATGTATTCCTCCACTTTTTCCGGGACAAGATATTTAATAGGCGCCCCACACAGAACTCGCTGGCGAATATCGGTTGAGGAAATAAGGATACCGCCGGTTTGGTGGAAATGAATCCTTTCCCTCTGTGTTTTTGTTAACCTGCTAAGGACCTGGTCTATCTCCTTAAAGGAATACCCCGGCCTTGTTATGGCAATGAATTCACATAATCGGAATACCCGGTCCACATCTTTCCAGGTCAGTATTTCCATGATGGCATCAGCGCCTGTGATGAAAAATATCCGGTCACCTGTGCCTTCACCATGAAGCTCGTTAAGGGTATCAACCGTATAAGTCGGACCGGGGCGGTCTACTTCAATTTTGGAAATATCAAAATAGGGGTTTGACCTGATCGCCAAAGCAGTCATCTCCATACGCCTGGCTGGGCCGGTAATCCCTTTCCTGCTCTTGTGCACCGGGTCGCCGGTCGGAATGAAAATCACTTTTTCCAGACCGAACCTGTGCCTGGAACACTCAGCAATATAAAGATGCCCAAAATGTATCGGGTCAAAGGTTCCACCCATGATACCGATTTTTCGCGCAATGGCATTGTCAGCAGTAACCATCCCACACATGTCCTTTTCCTTCTATTTCCTTATCTGGCCGTCTCCATACACAATAAATTTGGTAGTGGTCAGTTCGGTGAGCCCCATCGGTCCTCTCGCATGCAGCTTCTGAGTGCTGATGCCGATTTCGGCTCCAAAACCATACTGGAAGCCGTCGGTAAACCTGGTGGAAGCATTGATGTTAACTGCAGCCGCATCAACCTCCTGGACAAACCGGCGGGCTTTGTTATAATTGGTGGTAACTATGGCCTCAGTGTGTCTGGTGCCATACTTGTATATATGATCCATGGCAGCATCAATATCAGCGACAATCCTGACAGCCATTATAAGGTCAAGATACTCTGTATAGTAATCTTCTTCCACAGCTTCTTTTACCCAATTCACCAATGCTCTGGCAGCAGGACATCCCCTGATTTCCACTCCATATTCCTGCTTCATTGTCTCCAGCAGTTCAGGAAGCAGAGTTTCGGCCACATCCTGATGTACCAGCAGTGTCTCCATGGCGTTGCAGACTCCGGGCCGCTGTGTCTTGGAATTTATGACTATCCTTTTGGCCATCTCCAGATCGGCTTCATTGTCAACATAAACGTGACAGTTGCCGACCCCGGTCTCAATAACAGGCACCGTGGCATTTTTCACAACTCTCTGAATAAGCCCCGGACCGCCTCTGGGAATCAGGATATCTATATATTCGTTAAGTTTCAGGAGGACTTCAACAGCCTCCCTGTCAGTTGTCTCAATCAGCGCGATGGCGCCTTCGGGTATCCCGGCCCTTACGGCAGCCTCGGAAATAATCCCCGCAATCGCCTTATTGGAATAAATGGCCTCAGAGCCACCCCTGAGAATAACGGCATTGCCTGTTTTCAGGCAGAGGCCTGCAGCATCAACAGTAACATTAGGCCTGGCTTCATAAATGATGCCGATGACCCCCACGGGAACCCTCATCTTCCCGACCTGCAGACCATTGGGCCGCTTCCACATAGATATTATCTCACCGACAGGATCTGGAAGCATGGCAATTTCCCTTAAACCGGCAGCCATTTCGTTAATCCTGCTTTCTGTCAGCAGCAGGCGGTCCAGCAGCGCTGCCGACAGCCCCTTCTCTCTGCCCTTGGACATATCAATTTTATTAGCTGCAACTATTTCATCTGCCCGGTCCAGGAGTTCTTCAGCCATTACCAGGAGAGCCTGGTTCTTGACAGCGGTAGATACGGACCCGAGCAGCCTGGCTGCCTGCTTTGCCAGTGCCGCTTTACTGACCACTTCTTCCCTTACCATTTGATCTCCCCCTAAATATTTAATGCAAAGTTGTCTCGGTGAATTACCTCATCAAAGTCTTTGTACCCGAGTATTTTAGCAATCTCCCTGGTCTTCTTGCCCCTGATAATATCGATTTCCAGAGACGAATAATTGACAATTCCCCTGCCGATTTCCTTATCCTCATGAAATACACTTACCGTATTCCCTATTTCAAAGGCGCCCTCAACACTGACAATACCCGATGGGAGCAGGCTTTTCCCCTCCTCCGTCAGAGCCTTTCTGGCTCCGCTGTCAATGATGATTATCCCCTGAACATTTGAGCCAAAAGCAATCCAGCGTTTTTTCGAGTGCAGCCTGTTTTCCCGCGGCAGGAACAGGGTTCCGAGCTGCTCCCCAGCGATTATTCTTCTCACTATCCTCTTCTCACTGCCGCTTGCAATAATCATGGGAAAACCTGAATTCATGGCAACTTTTGCAGCCTGCAGCTTGGTGACCATGCCCCCGGTTCCCAGCCTTGAACCGCTGCCTCCGGCGGTATGTTCAATATCCTCATTTATCTCGGTAACAAGGGGAATCAGGGTAGCATCTTTATCAGTAGAAGGGTTGCCTGTATAAAGACCGGCAATATCTGATAATATGATAAGGAGTTCTGCTTCTATCAGGCTGGCAACCAGAGCAGATAAGGCATCATTGTCACCAAACCTGATTTCTTCAACTGCAATGGTATCATTTTCGTTGATAATGGGGATAGTTTCCATTCCCAGGAGAGCATTCAGAGCATTCCGGGCATTCAGGAACCGTTTCCGGTCCATGATATCCTCCCTGGTAAGCAGCACCTGAGCAACTGTTATCCCGTACTCCGAAAAGAGCTTCTCATACATATGCATCAAAAGACCCTGTCCAATGGCGGCAGCTGCCTGTTTCTCAGGTATTGTTTTTGGCCTCCGGGACATTCCCATCTTACCGATACCGGCTCCCTGGGCTCCTGATGACACCAGAATCACTTCCATACCCCGGTTCTGTAAATCAGCCAGTTCCCTGACCAACCGTTCCATCTGAGTGATGTTGAGTCTCCCGTTAGGATAGCTCAGAGTACTGGAACCTACCTTAATTACAATCCGTTTTATATTTATAAAGTTCCGCAGCTCATCTAAATCCAGCGCCAATTCTCTCCCTCCCGTTATGGCAGCTCTATGCCGGGGTTTCCCGATGACGGCCTGTACATGAGGAACGTATGTCCGATAACCTGGACAAGGGCCGCTCCTGTTTCCCGTGACAGAACCCCGGCCACCTGTTTTGTGTCTTCAAGGCAGTTGTTTAGTACCCTTGCCTTGACCAGTTCACGGGCCTCCAAAGCATCATCTGCCTGCTTAATTATTCCAGGCACAACGCCTCCCTTACCGATCTGGATTACAGGGTCTATAGTACTCCCCAGCCCGCGAAGGTAGCGTTTTTGTTTTCCTGTTAAGTTTATATCCTGTTGCATTAAAATAGGGAACCTCCTCTATGCTGAACTGTTAAGCCATATTATATCACGTTTAATATTCCTCTGCCAGATTCCTTCTGAATGCAGAGTCTAATCCATGAAATCAAATTCCAGGCTGCCTATTCTAATGGTATCACCGTCCCGGGCTCCAAGCTTCCTCAGTTCGTCGTCAACACCCATGGCCTTCAATATACGCAGAAAACGCTTTAACGCCTCTTCATTGTTAAAGTCTGTCATCGCATAATGCCTTTCGACCTCCGGCCCTTTCACCACATATACTTCATTTTCCCTGGCAGCTATAAACCGGGGTTCTGCCGACACACGGGTCACCTTTTCCGGTTCAGTTATCTCTAACTCAACTGGAACTGCCTCAGCGAGCGCCTCAGCCACCCTGAACAGGAGGAGTTCAACTCCTTCACCGGTCACAGCAGAAACCGGGAAAATTTCAAAACCTTCACCCAGCTCTGCTTTAAAAATCTCATAATTTTCGGCAGCCCCGGGAAGGTCCATCTTATTGGCGGCAACCACTTGCGGCCGTTTAGCCAGCCTGGGGTTATAAGCCTCCAACTCGCGGTTGATGGTCCTGAAGTCTGCTATCGGCTCACGGCCTTCGACCCCCGCCATATCGACAAGATGGACCAGCACCCTGGTACGTTCCACATGGCGCAGAAATTCATGTCCCAGTCCCGCACCCTGATGAGCTCCTTCAATGAGACCAGGAATATCAGCAACCACAAAGCTCTGGCCGTCAGGCATCCTGACCACACCCAGGTTGGGAACCAGGGTAGTAAAAGGATAATCAGCTATTTTGGGCTTGGCAGCAGAAATCCGCGATATAATTGTTGATTTACCCGCATTGGGGAAACCGACCAATCCGACATCAGCAAGCAGTTTTAATTCCAGCTGAAGCCATCTTTCCTGTCCCGGCTCTCCCTTTTCAGCAATCCGCGGGGCATTATTGGCTGAGGTGGCAAACCGGGCATTGCCCCGGCCGCCCCGACCGCCGGCAGCAACCACAACCTGCTGTCCATGAACGGTCATATCGACAAGCTGTGCTCCTGTTTCGGCATCCCTGACTACGGTCCCTACCGGAACCCTTACCATCATGTCCTCTGCGCCGCGGCCGTGCATACCTTTGCCCTGGCCGTGCTCTCCCCGGTCAGCTTTATAATGCCTCTGGTAACGAAAATCCACCAGTGTCCTTAATCCCTCATCTGCAGTGAGGATAACATTTCCCCCATTACCACCGTCACCGCCGCTGGGACCGCCCAGAGGGACATATTTTTCCCGGCGGAAGGCAACAACCCCGTTTCCGCCATCGCCACCCTTAACATATACTTTTGCTTTATCATAAAACAATTTCATCACCTGAATTTCGGTTATTTTTTGAAAAATGTTATAGCGTTCATGACACTTAATTAACATTCCTGAAACTTAATTACTGGGCACCGACAGAGTGATTACTGTTATCCCGTCTGCGGAAACTGCTGTCACCAGGCGGCCCTGCACTTTTACTGCAGCTTCCTCAATAAAAACAATACCAGCATCCAGGGCCAGGCTGTCTGCTCCCTCCCGGGCCCGGAAACCGGCCTGAAAAATATATTCTCCGTTCTTTTCGGCAATTTCAAAATCGATGCTGCCACCAGAACAGGGCTCTGCCTGACTGAGGCGGACTGCCAAGGCCAGCATTTCTCTGATTATTTCAGCAACAGTCATTTCATGCCGCAGACCTCTGTCAAGCCCTGCCCCAATGTTTTTGGAGATATTAACACCCTGCTTCCCGGCTGCCACCTCCGCCAGAAGCACAGCCGATACTACCCCCGGCGCCCCAAGTCTTGCCAAAGCCCCTTCCCGGTCCATATCTGCGGCAATCTCTTTTATGTACTGACCTGCCCGATCATACTTTTGCAGCTGCAGCAGGCCCAGAATGACCTGAAGGTGATTCATGAAATCATGCCTCTGCACCCTTAAAACCTCAATCATATCGTTCACCATGGGAAACCTCCACATAACAAATTATCTTTTCATGTATTCTCCCAATGTTTATTTTTTCCTGCCCCGGGCAAAAAATACGCCAATACAGTTCCTGCTTCAGCTCAAAATATCTTTGATCATATCGGCAACAGGGCTGAAAATCACTTCTATTCCCGTGGTGGGATTAGGCAGAGGCAGTCCCAGGGCCTGGGCAAATGTCAGCGCCATTCCTCCCAGCATCAAAACACCAAAAGCGGCTAACTCCCGCCATTGACGCTTTTTGAGCATAGCCGGCGTTTCCAGAGCAATTATCCCTGTAAATACTATAATCAACAAAAATATAGTCAATGGGGTTTCCTCCTATCGAATCTGAAATGGGTCTGCAATAACAGATGTTCTCCTTATTTTGGCATCCACTTTTACAGTGACAGGCACCTCGGGATATATCTCATACCAGTCCTGCTCCACCTCCTTCCAATAATCAGGATACTTTTGATGCACTTTTTTGCCGAACCCGAAAATATCTGTTTTAAATTTTTTCTGGGCTGTTTCCAGTGACCCTTCAGCAATTGACTTTACCTTTTGGCCGAACTCCCGGTTCAGCTCTTTGATGACCTCCGGGCTGCCTACAGCCGCATCTCCCTGCACCTCCACCACATCGGCCTCGGCTTTAATGTTTATTTCCATCACCAGACGGCCTTCCTGAAATACCGGTTTGAGTTTACTTGAAGCCCGTGATATCAGCAAAGCGATTTGGGATGGGCTGCCGTTTCCGGATTTATGTTCCAGGGTAATAGCTCCTCTCTGGGTTTCCCCAATGATATAAAGAAAACCCGTTACCTCCTCAGGTGACATAAATCCGGCCAGCCGATTATTGTGAAATATTGCCAGACCCTCCAGCATAATTGTCTGCCCGGCCTCTTTCTCCTCACGCTTGCTTCCTGCGGCTTCACCCGATTCAATTACCCTGATGACAGGCAGCACGGCATCCCATCCCGGGGTCACCAGGGCATCACTAAACTTTCTCAGATCAACCGCAAGGGTTTCTGAGACACCGGGAGTTGACTTCACCAGTATTTCCGAAATCTCCTCAGAGAGCATATTTTCAAATTCAGGCAATACTTTCATGGCTTCCCCAGCTTCCCCGCGGCAGACGAACATCCAGGTGCGCAGCCTGATATCCTTGTGCCGCTGCAGGTAATCAAACACATCCTCAACCCCGTCGCGGGCGGAATTCTCACTGATAATTACCAGTTCATTATGATAAATCCTCATGTTTCTGGGGCTCCTGCGGTGTATTTTGCGCATGGCATCATATAAGGTGTCCCCCACCTCACTGACCAGCCAGTCCGCATTAGTTTCCGCAGATGCCTTAGTCTGCTGCCCCCCCAGTTGGGAGGGCCGGGCCACCAGGACGCTTATTTTGTCCTTTTCCTTCCCTTCAAGAACCATGCGGTCAATCCCGATGGCGGTCACGATGGCCAGGTCCTCTACTTCCCTCCTGCTCCAGCAGCCTGGGATGAGCAGCAGATTAAGAATCATCACAAAAGCAATTAACTTTTTTTTCACTGTTTCTGCCCCCCTCTATTCCGGATCAGCGCCACGGCCAGTAAACCCATGGGAATAATTATTTCAAAAAGATAAGCATAGGGCGCAAAGATTGTTGCCAGAAATTCGACCAGTTCCCGGGAATTTTCAAATATGGTCACGGAATATACTAAAATAAATATACCGACAGGGTAAACCAGGGGCCGGTAGTCTTTAATGTGCAGCCACTGGGCAGTCCCCAGTACTGCAGCCAGGTAAAATGCCGCCACCTTGACGGTGACTCCGGCCACCCAGACAATGATAACTATTGCTTCGATTCGCTCCAGAAAATTCCCCAGGCTAACATAGCGGGCCAGTTCCAATATCGGAAATACCATGTTTTGCGTGAGCAAGGGCCCAAATACGGCTATGCTGGTAACCGCAGTCAGGGTCAGAAATAAACCAATCACGCCGACAGCGGTTAGCAGGGTTTGACCCGTTTCCCGGGGTTGGTTCAAAAAAGGCAAAAACATCAGGATCAGCACAATCTCCCCTCTCCAGGCGCCGGGGACCAGTGAACCCTGGATTACCGGCTTAACCCCGTGTTCCATCAGAGGCAGAAAATTATCAAAACTGATATTTTCAGTTAGTAAGAATACCATAAAACCAAAAGCCGCTATAAACATCGGGAACAGGAACTGGTTCATCCTGCAGAGGACTTCCATCCCGTTATACACAGCGTAGGCTGCCAGCAGGACAACAATTAAATTGAAAACCAGCAGCGGGGTTTCCGGCAGGAACGCAGTTACCAGGAAGTCCCCGAATTCCCTGACTATAACTGCATTAACATGGATAAAAAATAATACATAAAGCAATCCAATCAGTTTACCGCCAAATTTGCCCACTAATTCGGGGGCATATTCCACCACAGATTTATCCGGATAATATAAACCCAGCCGCGTACATACCAGAGCCACAATTATCCCAAAAATGGTAGCAAACAAAGCTACGGAAATCCAGCCGTCCTGGAATGCAAACTTGGCGGTGATGGAAGGCACAAACAGGAACCCTGTCACTGTTACAGTAGTAACCAGGAGAAACAGCATCTGGATGCTGGATACTTTCTCGTCTTTTTTCATTTGCCGCTCCCACTCCCGGGACGACGCCCGGGCGGCCTGGGCTTCTGCTTATAGTCCTGCCGGGCCGGTTCCTTCACTCCGGTCATTCTTGGCCGGGTGACCATGCTCCACCAGGGCGCGCGAAAAAACATGTCTTTCAGGTCTCTCCAGGATGTGGGCGCCAACGGTGAAATATAAGGAACCCCAAAGGACCTTAGGGAGCAAAGGTGTATCAACAGGGCCAGCAGCCCTGCCATGACGCCAAACAACCCCAGGGCGGCAGCCAAAGCCATCAGCGGGAACCTGAGAATACGCAGGGAAAAGGCCCCGAAATATGACGGCAGGCTGAAAGACGATATTGCCGTAAGGGCTACTATGATAACCATAGCTGGTGAGACCAGACCTGCCGAAACCGCCGCATCCCCAATCACCAGAGCGCCGACAATACTTACCGCCTGGCCGACAGCCTTGGGCAGGCGCACCCCTGCTTCCCGGAGCACTTCAAAAGTTGTCTCCATAAGCATAGCCTCCACAAAGGCAGGAAAGGGCACCCCTTCCCTGGCGGCGGCAATGGAGATCAGCAGAGGGGTCGGAAGCATCTCCTGGTGATAGGTGGTAATTGCAATATACAGGGGCGGCGCCAACAGCGCGATATTCAGGGTGACAAACCTGATAAACCTGATAAAACTGGCAAAAGGCCACCTCAGATAGTAATCCTCACTGGCCTGGAGGAGCTGTGGAAAAGTGACCGGCACCAGCAGCACAAAAGGGGTGGTATCAACCAGAATAACTACCTGGCCCTCCAACAGCCCCCCGGCAACCTTGTCAGGCCGTTCAGTTGCCTGAACAGTGGGGAAAACAGTCATCGGGGCATCTTCTATGTATTCCTCGATATAGCCGCTTTCCAGGATTCCGTCAATATCAATCCTCTGCAGCCGGTTTCTTACTTCATCAACTATCTTGTTATTAACTATACCCTCAAGATATCCGATACTGACGGCAGTTTTCGTAATCGCCCCGATTTTCATGGTTTCAAACTTCAGGCGTGATGATTTGATGCGCCTCCTTATCAGAGTATAGTTTGTCTGCAGGCTTTCAGTGAAACCCTCCCTGGGGCCGCGGACAACATTTTCCGTTGCTGGCTCGGTAACCGCGCGCTGTACCCAGTCCTGAGTGGATAGGGCAAAAGCCTTGCTGACTCCGTCAACAAACAAAATGGTTTCACCGCTTAATACTGAGTGTACTGCATCCATCAGGTTATCCTGAACCTTAACCTCGGTAAAGGCAATTATCCTGCTGCTCAAATAGCCGGCAGGATCATTGACAGGAGCTGAGGAATTCAGACTGGAGACGTCATACATCAGCGTTTTGACAAGGTCTTCGGTTAGCATTTCCTTGTTGACGAGCCCGTCAATATACACCATGGCAATTTTGACTCCACCACCGATGGCTGCCTCAAATTCCCGGAAGATGATATCTGTACACCTGTCAAATACGGCTTTAAGGTGTGTCATGTTTTTGTTCAGGTTTGCCGAGACCGGCTCTTTGGACTCACCGCTGCCAATTGCCTGGGACTCATTACGCGGTTTTACAAATGCCTTTTTGATAATTCTTTTCCATTTCTTGAACATTTGAACCACCCTAAGTTAATTATTGTCTTTAACTGTTATCAGTCTGCCATCCTGTCCGCACTTCTACTCCGAAACAGCCACAAAACCGTGATATATGCGGGTATTCCCAGCTGGATTATTGCTGCAGAGGGCGCATAGACCTCCGGTCTGAAAAAATACCTGAGTTGTTGGTAATTATCGAACAGGAGCACAGACAGGTTTACTGCAATTATCATCAGGGGCAGCAGTACAGCCCTGTGGTCACCCAGCCTAAACAGGTGGCCGGCGCTTATGGAACCTGCATAAAGGAATAAAACGATTTTAAGAAAATTGGAGGCCACCCAGATTATCAGGAAAAATCCCTCAACACGTTCAATAAATTCCACCAGCGAAATCTCCTCAAGAAGGGTTAGATAGGGATAGATTCTCAATACTGCTATCCTGTTTCCAATTCCCAGGACAATACTAAAAACAGTGAATACCAGCAGCAGTCCGCTTGCCAGCACACTCAGAGGCAAAAAGTTATAGTTCTTCACACTGCTGTTGAGATGTGGTATCAGCAAAAACCATATGGCCACATCAGCAAAAAAAGCCCAGTGGGTTATTCCGCCGCGGACAATCGGAGACACTCCTTTTTCGATGAGGGGAAACATATTTTCCGCCCCGCCAAGACTAAGGGATGACAGGTTCAGTAATACAATCCCTCCTATAATAAGGGGGAATACAAACTGGGCCACCCTGGCGGTAACCTCAATCCCCATGTATGCCAGCCAGTACGCCAAAACAGCCATGACAACAATAAAAACTATCAACGGGGTCTCCTGATAAAAGGAAGTGACCATCAGTTCGGCAAAGTCCCTCAGGGTTATACTGGCCATATGCACCGAAAAAACCGTGAAAATAAAGGCCACAACCTTTGCTGAAACACCTGCACCCAAATCCTCCATAAAGCCAAGAACCGTCCGCCCCCGGAACAGACCGGCCAGTTTTGCCAGTAGAAATGCATTAATAGCGCCCATTGCCGTAGCCAGAACAGCAGCTATCCAGACATCCTGATACCTGTCGCCGACAGTAATAATCGGCACACTTCATATAATTGGGGGGATTAACACCAGCACCATCAGGATAAATGCCTGCTGGCTGCTTATTTTTTCTTCCACTGCCTTCACCTCCTAGTCTCGTCTGCCGGTATGAATCCTTTACCGGTCTACCCGTACCGGTGTAAAACGCCCTCACCTGCCGGCGGGTAATCAAATATGATATTATCGCAGACCAGGCGGCAGGCGCCGCACTCGAGGCAGGGTCCTTCCTCATGAAAGGTCACTCCGCTGCCGGATGAAGTAAACAACCCTACAGGGCAGACATATACACAATCTGTGCCGGTACAGAGGTCGTTACATCTTTTTTCGTTAATTATGCTGATGCCTTTTTTCAAAAGTTCCCCTCCCGCATTAGTTCACCATATATCTGCACTACCTCATAACTCGCACTGCCTTAATGGCATCTGCCAAAAGTTTTCCAAGGGGCTGTTCGTTTAAAACGGCACGCCTGATAAGCCTGCGTTTCACTCTTCTTGACACCGGATATACCATAGACAGGTGTGTGGATACTGAGTTAAGCAAACCTATATAATCAGCAAAAAGGGTCGGATTCTTTTGGAACAAGCCGGAAACCTCACGGTTTGCCCTCATATCTTTAAAGATAAAACTCTTTTCCAGTTTTTTCTGGTAACCATACAATGCTTTTCGTGAACAGTCCCCTCTCTTGACTGCTTCCTGGGCAGCATCAGCCGCAAATTTACCTGAATACATGGCCAGGTTTATCCCATGGGTTCCATTAACTAAGCCTCCGGAGTCACCTGCTATCACCATCCCGTCAAAGACCAATGGCGGCACCGCATTAAAACCGCCCTCAGGTATCATGTGGGCCAGATACTCTACCGTAGTTCCGCCCTTCAAGAGGGGCGCTACAACGGGATGACCCTTCAAGGCCGCCATAAGCTCACTTATTTTTACTTTTTTACGGGTTAGAGTTTTTACACCCACCCCTACATTAATACCCACATGTTCTTTGAAAGTATAGATAGAACCGGTACCCGGGAGCCCTGCCGTAGCTTCGCCAAGAAGGCCGATAACAGCCCCCCGGTTCCCGGTGAGATTAAACCTTTCGTTTATTACTTCCTCCGGAAGAGCTATAATTTCTTTGACATATAATGACATGGCTGAGGCTTTGGTTTTTTTGATGAGACCTGCCCGCTCCGCCAGCATTGGGTTGGCTCCCTGAGCCAGAATTACCATATCTGCCCTGATATCACCCTGTCTGGCGCCGCTGGCCCTGACCCCGGAAACGCGGTCACTTTCTAATATGAGGTCCTCGGCCTTACAGGAGGTCAGAAGTTCGGCGCCGGCTGATACGGCTTTTCCGGCATACCACCTGTCAAATACGGCCCGCATTATCGATAACCTGTTATATGGCTTACTGTCCATCTCCAGGCTGGTAAAGCCCAGTTTAACTGCAGACCTTTCTGCCATCAGCCAGTACTGCTGATCTACCAGAACACGCTCAACAGGCGCTTCTTCCCAGAAATCAGGCAGGAGTTCCCGGGTAGGCAGTGAATAAACAGCGCCCCCGCTGACACTCTTGGAACCCGGATATGGACCGCGCTCCAACAGCAGCACCTGAATACCCGCCTTGGCCAGGAAACAGGCTGCTGTAAGCCCAGCCACCCCGGCCCCGACAATAATGACCTGATAATGCTTTTCCCCTGGTTTACTGAAAATTTTAGTCATACCGTTATTATTTCACTGAATATGTCCCTTATCCCAAAAAACAAGAAAAAAAAAGACGCCTCATATGAGACGCCCTAAGCAGCATTATTATGATACAACAGCTTCTGCCCTGCTGTATACACTGACCTGTTTCTTGTCTTTGCCTTTTCTTTCAAACTTGACCACACCGTCAATTAATGCAAACAGTGTATCATCTTTTCCTATGCCTACATTATTGCCCGGATGAATCTTGGTGCCGCGCTGGCGGATAATAATGTTCCCGGCGGTAACAACAGTTCCTTCGCCGCGTTTCACCCCAAGGTACTGGGGGTTGGAATCACGACCGTTACGGGAACTGCCCACCCCTTTTTTATGGGCAAATAACTGAAGATCAATTTTAATCACGAGGTCCACCTCCTCCTAAATACTCTTACATATCCTTTATAGTTTCCCTGCAGATTCTTTAGTCCCAAAACCATTGTCTCCAAAATAGCCTGGGCCTGCAGCTGTTCTTTTTTACTCAGCTCATCAGGCAGCCTGCAGCTTAATGTGCCTGAAGCATCAATGTCATAGGCAAGGCCTTTCCTGATAAAACGCACCAGTCCCAACAGCGTGGTCTGAGACAGCATAGAAACGGCAGCACACACGATATCCTCACCCGGGGGCCGGTATCCGGCATGCCCCTTGACAGTATAACCATTTATTGTTCCATTTGAACGGTCAACCGAAACAATTATCATAGCCCTCAACCCTAGGCCTCAATTTTTTCTACAGTTACCTTTGTATATGGCTGACGATGACCGGTTTTCCGACGGTAGTTCTTCTTGGCCTTATACTTAAAGACAATAATTTTCTTGGCCTTACCATGGCTCAGAACCTTTAATACAGCTTTTGCCCCGTCAACAAAAGGAGCGCCTACCTTCAGGTCTTCTCCTTCACCTACGGCCAGCACATCGGTGATTTCAACGGTTTCGCCTTCTCCGGCTGCCAATTTCTCAACAAAAATGACATCACCTTCCTTCACACGATACTGCTTGCCTCCTGTAGCAATAACGGCGTACATACATACACCTCCCTCGTTTAGACTCGCCAGGCCGGGCACGGTTCTACGTTTATGGACAGCCCAAAGCTGTCCGCCCTTGCTGTGCGGTTTCAGCAGACTCCTTAAAGCCCCAGACTCTGCCTACGTTAATATATTTTATAGTACCACACGGTCTTTGTCAAGTAACCGTTTTAGCTGGTTCCAAAGGTTGGGTGACCACTCAAATATCACCCTG